>DASTUJ010000014.1 GCA_035759705.1 Actinomycetota bacterium
TCACCGACATCCCCGGTCCGGGATCCCGCAAACTTGGCTCCCAGGCTGCGCTGTCAGTCGCCGGGCCCGTTTCTCCCTTCGGGGAGGTTTTTATCGCCTCCGGCAGGGGAGCGGTGGTCGAAGACGTCGACGGCAACCACCTGCTCGATCTGGTCTGCGGTCTCGGATGCCTTGCGGTTGGGCATAGTCACCCGCACGTGGTCGATGCGGTAAAGGCCCAGGCCGAGCGGTTCCTTCACACCGACTACAACGTCGTTGCTTACGAGGTCTACCAGCAGCTGGCCGAGCGGGTGGCCGCGGCCTCCGGGGGCAACCGCCGGGTCGCGTTCTTCAACTCGGGCGCGGAGGCGGTGGAGAACTCGGTGAAGGTCGCCCGGGCGGTCACCGGCCGGCCCGGCATCATGTGTTTCGAGGGGGCCTTCCACGGCCGGACCCACATGGCGATGAGCCTGACCCACCGGGAACATCCCTACAAAGCGGGTTTCGGGCCGTTCTCGCCCGATGTCCACCGGGTTCCCTACCCGGGCCTGGACGCCTCCACCATGGACGAGTTCCGGGCCGAAGCCTCCGCTGGGATGGAGGGCGGGAGCATTGCGGCCGCGATCGTAGAGCCGATCCTCGGGGAGGGCGGGGTCATCGTCCCGCCCGATGGCTTCCTGGAGGCACTCGCAGAGCTTTGCCATCGCCATGGGGCACTGCTGATCGTCGACGAGATCCAGACCGGCTACGGCAGAACCGGCAGGTTCCTGGCGTCCCAGCACTCCGAAGCAGACCCGGATCTCATCCTGCTCGGCAAGTCGATAGCGTCGGGGCTTCCGCTTTCTGCGGTGGCCGGCAAGGCTCAAATCCTGGACAAGCTGGATCTGCACGCCCTCGGCGGGACCTACGTCGGCAACCCGGTGGCGTGTGCCGCGGGGTTGGCGGTGCTGGACGTGATGGAGGCGGAGAAGCTGATCGAAAGAGCGGAGCCGATCGGCAGCCGCCTTAAGGAAGCATGGCAGGAGATCGGGGATAACGACCGTCGGATCAAGGGCGTCCGGGGCAGGGGAGCGATGGTGGGAGTGTCCTTCCGGACCGCCGACGAGGCGAACAAGGTGGCGGCGGCCGCGGCGTCCCGAGGCGTGCTGGTGACCACCGCCGGCCTGCGAGGCAACGTGGTGCGGCACCTTCCGCCCCTGGTCCTGACCGACGACGAGCTGGAGGAGGCCATCGGAGCCCTGAAGCTTGCGGTCAGGGAGTGCTGACGCTCCGGTAGACCGCGACGGTCTTCTCCGCGGCGGCGGTCCAGCTGAAGTGCTCGATCGCCCGGACCCGTCCGGCGCGGCCCATGTTCAGTGCCAGCTCCGGGTCGTCGAGGAGGCGGTTGATCCTCTCGGCCAGCTCGGCTGCGAAGCCTGAAGGGTCGTCGGGCTCGCCGGTCACGGGGTCGGTCTCGCCCAGCGGCACGAGGTACCCGGTCTCGCCGTCGACCACGATCTCCGGAATCCCGCCGGTCCGGCTGGCCACCACCGCCGTCTCGCAAGCCATCGCCTCGACGTTCACCAGCCCGAACGGCTCGTAGACGGAGGGGCAAACGAACGCAGTCGCTGCACTGAATATCTCCATCAGCTCGGGGCGGGGCAACATCTGCTCGATCCAGAAGACGTTGCCCCGGCTGCTCTTCAGCTCCGAGGTCAGGTTCTGGAACTCCCGGGCGATCTCCACGGTGTCGGGGGCGGCAGCGCACAGCACGATCTGGGCTTGAGGCGGGATGTGATCGGCGGCTTTCAACAGGTGGATGATGCCCTTCTGCCGGGTGATCCTCCCCACGAACAGCACTATCGGGTACTCCGGGTCGATCCCGTGGTTCACCAGGGTGCCGGTGCCGCTGACCGGGCGGTAGGCGTCGGTGTCGATGCCGTTGTGGACCACCACCACCTTCTCCGGGTCGATCGACGGGTAACACCGCAGCACGTCCCGCCGCATCTGCTCGGAGACCCCGATCACCGCATCGGCCGCCTCGAGGGCGGTTTTTTCGCAGAAGCTCGAAACTGCGTACCCCCCGCCCAGCTGTTCGGCCTTCCACGCCCGGAGCGGCTCCAGGCTGTGGGCCGTGGCGACGTGGGGAACCCCGTACAGAAGTTTCGCCAGGTGGCCGGCCATGTTGGTGTACCAGGTGTTGCTGTGCACCAGGTCGGTTCCCTCCAGCGCCGCCGCCATCGACAAGTCGACCGACATGGACTGAAGAGCGCCCAGGTGCGGGGCGCTGCCGTCGAGTGCTTCCCAGGGCTGGTAGTTCGCGACCGGCACGTCGGCGGTCCGGAGGCCGCCGAAGCAGTGGACCTTCAGGTCGACCAGCCGGGCCAGCTCGCCGGTCAGGTGCTCGGCGTAGACGCCCGCCCCGCCGTACACCTCGGGCGGAAACTCCCGCGTCAGGAAAGAAATCTTCAAGGGGTGCGCCTAAACGAGCTTCTGACCCTTGCCGATGACCACCACACCGTTGCTGGAGACGGTGAAGCGTTCGGCATCGGCCACCGGGTCGCAGCCGATCCGGTAGCCGGGTGGGATGCAGACATTCTTGTCGATGATCGCGTTGCGGACCACGGCGCCCTGCCCCACGTCGACCCGATCCATCAGGACGCAGCCGTCCACCTCCGCTCCGGTGTGCACAAAGACCCGGGCGGAGAGGATCGACCTGCGCACCGTAGCGCCCGAAACAATGGCGCCCTCGCTGACCAGGGAGTCCAGCGCCATGCCCCGCCGGCCCTCCTCGTCGAACACGAACTTGGCCGGGGGGAGCGGCTGGTGCCAGGAGTAGATCGGCCAGTGCTCGTTGTACAGGTTGAAAACCGGGTGGACCGACACCAGGTCCATGTGCCCGTCGTAGTACGAGTCCAGGGTCCCGACGTCCCGCCAGTAGCCCCGCTCCCGGTCGGTGGTTCCGGGTACGTCGTTGGCGTCGAAGTCGTACACGGCCGCAACCCCGTCGTTGGCCAGCATCGGGATGATGTCCCCGCCGACGTCGTGCTTGCTGCGGGGGTCCTCGGCGTCTCGCACGAGGGCGTCGACCAGCGCCTCGGTCGAAAAGATGTAGTTGCCCATGGAGGCCAGAACCTTGCCCGGTGAGTACTCGAGACCGGTCGTGTCACTCGGCTTTTCGACAAACCGGCGAATGCGGTGGTCGGGCCCGGCGTCGATGATGCCGAGGGCGTGGGCTTCGGAGGAAGGGACCGGTATGCCGGCCACCGTGACGTCGGCGCCGGAGGAGATGTGCTCCGCCAGCATCTGGCTCGGGTCCATCCGGTAGATGTGGTCGGCGCCGAAGACGTAGATGTAATCGGGGTTCTCGTCGCGGATCAGGTTGAAGTTCTGGAAGATGGCGTCGGCGGATCCGGAGAACCAGTGGGGGCCCCGCCGCATCTGAGCTGGCACGCAGGTGACGTAGCCGCCCAGCAGGGACGACATGCGCCAGGTCTGGGCGATGTGCCGGTCCAGGCTGTGGCTCTTGTACTGGGTCAGCACTGCGATCCGACGGTTGCCGCCGTTGACCAGGTTGGACAGCGCGAAGTCGATCAGCCGGTAGTTGCCGGCAAACGGGACCGCCGGCTTGGCGCGGTCGGCGGTAAGGGGAGCGAGCCGCTTCCCCTCACCCCCGGCCAGGACGATGGCGAAGACGCGCTCGCGCGCCTGCGCCTCTCTAATTGCCAGGGGAGTCCTCGACCATTCTCATATCGTACGATCCGCCTTGTTTTCTGGGGATGAACATGAGGTGAACTCTAAGCCCTCGGACCGCGGGTGCGGGGTAACGGGTGCGCGAGGGCCTGCGTCACAGCGCCACGTCTCGCCCCGGCCTTGGCATTGAGCAGCCGGGCGCGATAATCAGCAGGGCGGCCGCGCACCGTAGCGCCGGTCGCCGAGTCTTCGACTCAGAAGGGAGATCCATGGCTGTTTCAGGCCGAACACTCACCGAGGTCTTTGAGAACCGCGTTGCTCGCAGCGCCGATCGGGTCGCTATGAGGGCCAAAGAGGCCGATGGTTGGAAGAAGATCACCTTCCGGGAGTACGACCTGCAGGCTCGAGAGATCGCCAGTGGTTTGATCAGCCTGGGGGTCGACAAAGGCGACGCGGTCGCGCTGCTTTCGACCAACCGCCCCGAGTGGCACATCGCCGACATCGGCATCCTTCTCACCGGGGCGGTCACGGTACCGGTCTACGTCACGAACTCCCCCAGCCAGGTCGCCCATGTCGTCGGCCACTCCGGCGCCCAGGTCATCTTCGTCGAGAACCAGCTGCAGCTGGACAAGGTCCAGGAAGCGGTCAAAGAGCTGCCGAACCTGCGCAAGGTGATCGTCATGGACGAAGGCTCCGGCTCCTCCGACCTGCTGATGAGCTTCAGCCAGCTGCGCCAGCGCGGGCGGGACTACGCCAAGACCGAGCCGGCCGCCGTCAAGGAGCGCACCGCCGCCATCAGCCCGGAGGACACCGCAACGATCATCTACACCTCCGGCACCACCGGACTGCCCAAGGGGTCGATCCTCTCGCACGGCGGTTTTGCCTGGACCTTGATGACGCTGGGGGACGTACTGCCGTTCACCGACATGGAGGAGCGGGTTATCTCCTACCTCCCCCTGTCGCACGTATTCGAGCGGCTGGCCTCCGAGTGGGGCGGCATCTACTACGGGTTCGAGGTGTGGTTCGCCGAGTCCACCGACAAGCTGAGGGAGAACCTCAAGGAGTGCAAGCCGACCTTCTTCATCGGCGTGCCCCGGGTCTACGAGAAGTTCGCATCCGCAATCCAGGCCCGGTACTCCGAGCACGAGAAGGCGGAAACCATTGCCAAGGCTCTGGCCGCTGCGATGGAGCGGGTGGAGCTGGAGCAGGCGGGCAAGTCCATCCCTCTGCCGCTCAAGGTCAAGGGGGCCCTGTTCGACAAGCTGATCTTCTCCAAGACCCGCGAGGAGCTGGGCATGGAGCACTGCCGGTTTGCCATCACCGGCTCGGCGCCGGTGGCGCCGGAGGTCATCAAGTTCATCCACGCCATCGGCATCGACCTGATCGAGGCTTATGGGCAGACCGAAACCAACGCTCCCACCACCGTGACCCCGCCCAAAAAGGCCCGGATCGGCACCGTCGGCCCTCCGATTCCAGGCATGGAGCTGAAGTTCGACGAGGACGGCGAGATCCTGGTCAAAGGCCCGAACGTCTTCAAGGGCTACCTCAACGACCCGGCTGCCACCGCCGAGGCGATGACCGAGGACGGGTGGCTGAGGACCGGGGACGTCGGCGTGCTGGACGCCGCGGGCTACCTGAACATCACCGACCGCAAGAAGGACATCATCATCACCGCCGGCGGCAAGAACATCTCCCCGCAGGAGATCGAGGGAAAGCTCACCCTCTCGCCGCTCATCTCGCAGGCGGTGGTCATCGGTGACCGCCGGCCTTTCCTCACAGCGCTGATCACACTCGACGCCGACGCCGCCGTGAGGTGGGGCAAGGCCCTGGGCGTCACGGTCGACCACCCGGCTGCCCTGGCCCGGGATCCCAAGGTCCTGGACGAGATCGGGGCGCTGGTCGACAAGGTGAACGAGGGCCTTTCGCAGGTGGAGAAGATCAAGAAGTGGACGCTCCTGGAGAACGACTTCACCCAGGAGGCCGAGGAGATCACTCCGACCTTCAAGGTCAAGCGCAAGACGATCAACAACAAGTACGCGCCCCAGATCGAGGCGATGTACGAAAAAAAGGCTAGCTGACCAGAGTCGCCACCCCGAAACCAACGCTGAATCGGGCGCACCAGACGACTGCGTTGCGGTACTTCGCCAGGTCGGTTCCGGCCGGGATCTCGTAGTTCTGGTTGCCCAGGTTCCCTTTGAGCCTGCCCAGCTCCACGAAGTCCTCGCCGTACTCCTTGCCGAAGCCGGCGTCGCTGCTGCCCGCCGACAGGTAGACCCGCAGGTCGGGCCCGTTGCTGGTCTCGAAGTCTTCGAACCTCAGGAATCGCCGGCCGTCGGGGAACTCGGTGACTATGGCCTGGCCGGTGGTGGTGTGCTCCAGCGACCGGAACGCCGCCCGGGCGGACTCCTTCGGAGGCTCCGGCGCTGCCGGGATGGCGCTCCCCGGGTCGACGAGACCGGCGCCGGCTCCACGGCTCGACTGGCCGGGCACAACAGGGTCGGTGGTGACGCCTTCACCGGATCCGGGCGCCGAGTCCGAAGGAGTGATGGTGGAGGCCGGCTTGTCGGCGGCCGGAGCGGGTTCGTCTACCCGGTCGTCCAGGAACAGCTTCTGCGGCTGGAAGAACAACAGCACGAAGATCGTCAGTGCCACCGCTATCGGGATGCCGGCCCAGAGGAGGCGCTTCTTGGTGATCATCCCGCGTGGAGGGGGTGTTCGGTCTCCGGGTCGAAGGTGTTGCCCTCGGCCGGGATGGGGTTGGCCTTCAGGATTCGGGCCATATGCACCACGTTGTGGGCCATCCACCGGGTGGTGCGCTGGGTGTAGGCGTGGTTCTCGCCGCCGGCCTCGATGTAGGAGGGGCCGGGACCGGCGTCGCCCACCCAGTAGGTGTCGGCGTTGGGGGGCACGGTGCATCCCAGGTGGGTCAAGTTGAACAGGGTGGTTTCGGCGGCGGAGTGGGCGCCGTCCTCGTTTCCGGTCACGACCACGCCGGCGACCTTGTTGTAGAGCGGGTACTGGCCTTTGTCGTTGGTCTCGTTGTAGGTGCCGTCGAGCCTTTCGATCAACAGCTGGCAGACGCTGCTCCGGACCCCGAACCAGATGGAGGTGCAGACGATGATGATGTCGGCGGCCTTGATCTTCTCGAGAATGACCGGCCACTCGTCGCCCTCTCCCTCGTAGGAGCTCACCCCGAAGGGGACGTTGTAGTCGACGATGCGGATCATCTCGCTCTCGACGTCCATCCGGTCGAACCACTCGATGACCTTGCGAGCCAGCGCCTCGGTGTTGGAGACCTCGGGCGACTTCTTGAGCGTGCAGTTCAGGAAAACAGCTTTGAGTTCGGCCATTACGGTCCTCCATTGGATCAGGGCTAACGGCGGTTAGTGTCGGGCGGGACCCCGGCGTTACGTCGACGGGACGGATTATTCGGCCGGGCCCCTCCAGCCGCGGAAGGCAACCAGCAGGTGGCCCGCCAGCTCTTCGGAGAGGTCGTCGGTGCGGAGGCGCCCCGACTCCCGGATCGTCGTGCGGAACTGCTCGAGGTAGCGGGAGCAGTGGGGGCATACCGCCAGATGGGCCTCGAACCGTGCGCGGTCGGCCGTGGAAAGGGTGCCTTCGAGGTAGTCGGTGATCACCTCCACCAACTCCTGGCACATCATCGCCTTGGGGCGGCGCGGGCCCAATCGAACCTTCATCGGCCTTCCTCGTTTCCCAGATAGCTCTCCAACTCGAGCCGTACCCTCGATCGGGCTCGGTGAAGCAGGACCCGTTGGTTGGTCTCGGTCAGGCCCAGGGCATTACAGACCTCGGCCGGCGTCCACCCCTCCACGTCCCGAAGTGAGATGACCTCACGCTGCACGGGGGGCAGGCGATCGATGGCGGCGCCGATGGCCCTCTGGGCTTCATGTGTGGTTAGCGCCTGTTCCGGGTTTTCGTCCCAGGGCGCCGGCGGCGTCAGCCAGCCGCCCGGGTTGGGGGCTCCCTCCTGCTGGAACCGGTCGGCGGGGACGCTGGGGCCTTCGAGCTCGCTGGACCAGGAGGAGAACGGGATGGTCCGGATCTCCTTGTTGAACTGGGCGGTGCCCACGTGCGACACGATGCTGAAGATCCAGGTTCTAAGCGAGGAGCGGCCCTCGAACCTGTCGATCCCCTGCAGGACGGCAAGCCACGCCTCCTGGACTATCTCCTCGGCGACGGCTTCCGAGGGCGCCCGGCGCCGGGCGAGACGGAGCATCCAGGGACCGTGCTCGGCGACCAGCGCCTTGAAGGCCGCCTCGTCCCGTGAGCGGAGCGCCTCGATGAGCGCCCGGTCCGTCGACCGTCCAGCCGGAGCTCCGACTGGAGCCGGTTGGCGGGATACGAAGCGTTCTCTGAGGAATGCCATGGGGCCAAGGAGGAGCCTATACCCGCCATGTGGCGGATTCGAGAGTGGATGTAACGCGCGGCTTCGCCGGCCCACTAAGGCTTGCGAACTGGAGCGAGGGGGAGTCATGAGAAGAGGGATCGTGCTGGCGGCGGCGATGGTGTTCTTGACCGGGGTGGCGGCGCCGGCCCAGGCGGTGCGGGTCGACCGGAGGGACCGGTCGGACGCCGCGCTGATCTATTCCGAGGACGTCTCGGTGATCGTCGGCAGCACGCTGCGGGAGCCGGACGAGAGCACCGACCCCTCCAAACCCCTGTTCAACGATGCCGGAGTCGGCCTCGACCTGAGCTGGGGACAGTGGCAAACGGCAACCGGGCTGGCGATCGCCCGCTACCGGAGCGATTCCCGATCCACCATGGTCGAGCTGAAGTTGTCGGGGCTGGTGCCGGGCGGCGTCTACTCGGTGTTCTGGGGCACTCTCGATCCCGACAGCGAACACCCCGACTGCCCGGGCGTGGAAAGAAGCCTTCCTTTGACCAGCTTGCAGCCAAACCGTCAGGTCCCGGACCCGTCCTCGTTCATAGCCGCTTCAACCGGCAAGTCGGTCTACGAGGGCAGGGCGCCCGGGAACATCCTCACCGCCCGCCAGACCTTCTTCTGGGTGATCTACCAGAGCGACGGCGAGGCAGACCACCCGTTCCCGAACCGCGGCGAGAAGCTGACCGCCGGAGGGGAGTCTGGCTGCCGGAGCAGCTTCGGCGAGGACGCGATGAGGCAGCTGATCATCGTCATGCGTTCCTAGGAGCAGCTGGCCTCAGCCGGGATGACTATCGACTTGCCCACCTGCAGCTTGCTCGGGTCCGTGATCACAGACGCGTTCGCATCCTGGATGCACTTGGTCAGGTTAGCGGTGCCGTAGAACCGGGTCGAGATCCTGCCCAGGGTGTCGCCGGACTTGATGACGTAGTTCGAAGCTTCCGTGTTGCCTCCGGCCGACGGGCTTGCGGTGGTGGTAGTGGTGGGAGTGGGCGAGGTGGTGGTGGTGGGCGTCGTTGTCGTGCCCGGGGTAGCTCCGGTCCCGGTGCCCGTTTCGGTCCCGGCGCCGGCGTCGGGACTGGGCGACGCTTCTGCCGCCTCACGGTTGGCCGCCTCCAGCTGGTCGATCTCGGCTTCACGATCCGAAAGCCGGTCCTGGAGGTCCTTTAGCTCTGCGCTGTTACCGCCCGTGGCGCGGCCCAGCAGGAAGACCAAAAGGAGGACGACGCCGAGGACGACGACCCTGCCCCACAAGACGTTCATAGGCTTTTCGCTTCCGAAGGATTGCTGTTCCGGCTCGTAGATGGCCTATCTCCCGTCTATCTCCGCCACACATGAGCGGGCGGCGCAGACTCCTGATCCTAGCGTCGAGCAGCGGGGCGCCACAACTTTTCCCGACCCGTCCAGTTTACCGTCGCACCGGAAGCGGGACGCGGCATTGCCGGACAGCCGCCCGATTCCCCTACACTGGCTACCCCCGCAGCCGGCGGGCGCCCCGGTGAGTCGGACATTAGGAGGCATGGATGCAGGATTGGTTGAGCGAATATTCAGCGGCACTAGCGGTTGAGCTGCCCGGGCTTGCGGTCGACCTCCCCCCTTCCCTGGAGCTCGCCGACGAGCTTTTGAACCTCGCCCGAATCATCGCCGAGGGCACCGGCGAGAAGACCAACGCCCCCCTCAGCACCTTCATGGTCGGCCGGTTTGTCGGCTTGACCGCCGAAAGCGGCATATCGACGGAGGACGCAGTCAAGCTGGCCACGGAGATCGCCGAACGCACTATCCAATCCCGGGGCTGAAGCGCCTGCCGTGAACACCGACCGCCCGTCCCGGAGCCAGTTCCGGGTTCAGGGCATAGTCCAGGGGGTCGGTTTCCGGCCGTTCGTCTTCAACCTCGCCAACCGCCTGGGACTGGTGGGGTTCGTCCTCAACGACTCGTCCGGCGTGCTCATCGAGGTCGAGGGCAACCGTGTAGCGGTGGGGGAGTTCGGGTCGACCCTCGCGTCCAGCCCGCCACCGCTTGCGGTGATCGACAAGCTGGAGGAGCTCGAGCTGGCGCCGACCGGAGCCGACGCCGTCTTTACGATCCTGCACAGCGAGCACACGGGCGCCGCCACCGCGCTGATCTCCCCGGACTTCGCCACCTGCGACGACTGCCTCCGTGAGATGGACGACCCGGACGACCGCCGCTACCGCTACGCCTTCACGAACTGCACGAACTGCGGCCCCCGGTTCACGATTTCCAAGGGCATCCCGTACGACCGGCCGAACACCACGATGGCCCCCTTCGAGATGTGCGGGCCGTGCCGGCAGGAGTACGAGAACCCGGCCGACCGCCGCTTCCACGCCCAGCCGATTGCCTGCCCCGCATGCGGACCGCACCTCACTCTGCTGGACCGCTCACTCAACCAGATCCCCGGCGACCCGGTGTCCGAGGCCGCCCGGCTGCTTCGCAGCGGGTCGATCCTGGCGGTCAAGGGCCTCGGCGGCTACCACCTGGCCTGCCTCGCCTCCGATCAGACTGCGGTGGCCAACCTGCGCACCCGCAAGGCCAGGGAGGAGAAGCCATTTGCCGTCATGGCGGCCGGGCTCGACGAGGTCGCCGCCCTTGCCTCCTGCGGACCGGAGCAGCGGGATCTGCTGCTCTCGCCCCGGCGCCCGATCGTCCTGCTGGACCGCCTGCCGGGAGCGCCGGTGGCCGAAGCGGTCGCTCCACACAACCGCTACCTCGGGGTGATGCTGCCCTACACGCCGCTTCACCACCTGCTCCTCAGGGAGGTGGGTGAGCCGATCGTCTGCACCTCGGGCAACATCTCCGACGAGCCGATCGCATACCGGGACGGCGACGCCCTTTCCGGCCTCGACCACATCGCCGACGCCTTCTTGACCCACAACCGTGAGATCCACATGAGGTGCGACGACTCGGTGATGCGGGTCGTCTCCGGCAGGGATGGCCCGCAGGTGCAGGCGATGCGCCGAGCCCGCGGGTACGCCCCCGAGCCGATCCCGGTCAGCCCGGTCTTCCGTGCGCCGATCCTGGCGGCCGGCCCGGAGCTGAAGCACACCTTCTGCATCGGATCCGGGGGCCGGGCGATCGTCTCCCACCACCTCGGGGACCTCGAGAACTTCGAGACCATGACCTCGTTCCTCGAGGGGGTCGAGCACTACCAGCGGGTCTTCGAGGTGCGGCCGAAGATAGTCGCCCACGACCTTCACCCCGAATATCTGGTCACCAAGTGGGCCAAGGCCCTGGAGGGAGTGCGCCTGGTGGGGGTCCAGCATCACCACGCCCACATAGCCTCCTGCCTGGCCGACAACCTGCGGTCGGACCGGGTGGTCGGCCTGGCGCTGGACGGCACCGGCTACGGCGAGGACGGCAACCTGTGGGGGTGCGAGGTGCTGGTCGGGGACCTCGCCGGGTACGAACGTTTCGCCCACCTCGCCTACCTGCCGCTGCCCGGCGGCGGAGCGGCCATCCGGGAGCCCTGGCGAATGGGGGCCGTGTACCTGAACGCAGCATTCGGCGATGCTGCGGCCGAGTTGGATATCGACTTCGTCCACCGGACCGGCGCAAAGTGGAAGCCGATCCTGAGGATGGCCGCGACCGGCCTGAACTCCCCGCTGACCTCGAGCGCCGGCCGGCTGTTCGACGCCGCCTCGGCCCTGGTCGGGCTCGCGGACCGGGTGCGTTACGAGGGCCAGGCGGCCATCGAGCTGGAGCAGATCGCCGACCCGGCCACCACTCGGAGCTACCCCTGCGGGTTAGATGGCGACCGGATCAACGGCGTCGACCTGATGGCGGCCCTCGCCGAGGATCTCGTGGCCGGCGTCCCGGTCCCCGAGATCGCAGCCGCTTTCCACAACGGGCTGGCCGCCGTCCTGATCGAGGTCGCCCGGATGGCGGCGGAAGCCAAAGGGCTGACCACGGTCGCCCTCTCGGGCGGAACATTCCAGAACCGTCTGCTGGCCGGCCGGGTCGAACGGGGGCTGCAGGAGGCGGGCCTGGAGGTGCTCACCCACCATCGCGTCCCCCCGAACGACGGCGGGATCTCACTCGGGCAGGCGGTTATCGCCAACGCGAGGCTGTTCTACTGAAGCGGCTTATGGCTTAGTTGAATGCCGAAACCTCTGTTTCCACGGTAAAAATCGGTGGTTTTGGCCGCAAACTGTTCGACTTTGTTTGACCACAACGCGGTGGTAAGCTAACCCACCTTGGTATTCGAACGGGCAGCGCGCCGGTGCTGCTCAATCACCTAAGACAGGGAGTCGGCCCATGTGTCTTGCAATCCCAGGTCAAATCCTTGAGTTCATCGACCCCGTAAACCAAATTGCGAAGGTCGATGTCGGAGGAGTTCGACGCAACGTGAATGTGGGCCTTCTGGCCAAAGAAGAGGGTGGAATCCATCTTGGCGACTGGGTTCTCATCCACGTCGGTTTTGCCCTATCCAAAGTCGACGAAGAGGAAGCTGCCGCCACTCTCAAGCTGTTGAGAGGCCTGGGCGAGGCTTTCGAGGACGAGATCGAACAGCTCAAGACCTCAGACATCACATGATCCAGAAGGGTCAACCCTTAGAGGTTCTTGACCCCGGGTCCTACGCCGTGGCCTGCTCGGTGGTCGACGGGTGCCTTACCTGTGGAGATGTCGCAGTCGAGGTCAAAGTTTTGGAGGTCGACGGCTTCGATGCCGTCTGTGAGGACCCCCACGGACAGGTGGGACGGGTCGGGATAGACCTGGTGCTGCCGGTCGAGGTGGGGAGCCGTCTATTGGTGCATGCCGGAGTGGCGATCACTCGCCTAAAGGAGTCCTGAATGAAGTACGTCGACGAATTTCGAGACGCGGAGCTGGCCCGGGCGCTGGGAGTGCAGATCGCAGCACTGACCGAGCCCGGCCGTCACTACAAGATCATGGAGGTCTGCGGGGGCCACACCCACACGATCTACAAGCACGGCATCGAGGCCCACCTGCCGGACAACGTCGAGCTCGTCCACGGCCCCGGCTGCCCGGTCTGTGTGATCCCGATGGGCCGCGTCGACGACGGCATCGCCATCGCCCGCAACCCCGAGGTGATCTTCACCTGCTTCGGCGACATGATGCGCGTGCCCGGCGGCAACGGCAGCTTCCTGGACGCCAAGGCCGACGGCGCGGACATCCGCTTTGTCTACTCGCCCCTCGACGCCCTGAAGATGGCGGTCGCGAACCCGGATCGTGAGGTCGTGTTCTACGCCATCGGCTTCGAGACCACCGCCCCCTCCACCGCCTTGACCCTCATGCGGGCCAAGGCCGAAGGGATCAAGAACTTCTCGGTTATGTGCAACCACGTCACGATCGTTCCGCCGCTCAAGGCGCTTCTGGACTCACCCGACCTTCGGCTGGACGCGTTCATCGGCCCGGGGCACGTCTCGACTGTCGTCGGCGCCCGCCCCTACGAGTTCATCTGCGAGGACTACAACACCCCGATCGTCGTCGCCGGCTTCGAGCCGCTGGACCTTCTGCAGTCGATCCTGATGATCATGCAGCAGCTTCACGACGGCAGGGCCGAGGTCGAGAACCAGTACGGCCGGGTCGTTCCGTTCGAAGGAAACCTTCGGGCGCTCGAGGTGCTGCAGGAGGTCTTCGAGCTGCGTCCGTACTTCGAGTGGAGGGGCCTGGGCTTCATCTCCCAGAGCGCTCTGAAGCTGTCCGATGCGTACGCCGAGTACGACGCCGAGCTCAAGTACTCCACCCCGGGCGTCCGGGTGGCCGACCCCAAGGCCTGCCAGTGCGGCGAGGTCCTGAAGGGCGTCATCAAGCCCTACGAGTGCAAAGTGTTCGGCACGGCGTGCACGCCTGAGACCCCCATCGGCACCTGCATGGTGTCCTCTGAGGGCGCCTGTGCGGCGTACTACAACTTCGGCCGGTTTGCGAAGTCCGCAGCCAGGGCCGACGCTTAACCACCCCCTAGGGAAGGACTAACAGCAGTGCCTGATCTCGAAGAAGAGGTACTCGCGCGCATCGAGCGCCAGCGAAAGCTGAAGGCCCGGTTCCGCGACACGCACATCACCATGGCTCACGGAGCCGGCGGCAAGACCACGCACACGCTGATCGAGGGCCTGTTTGCACCGGCTTTCGCCAACGACGCGCTGGGCGAGCTGGCGGACTCGGCGAAGCTCGATGTGAACGGCACGCTGTTGAACTTCACCACCGACGGTTACGTCGTCAAGCCGCTGAGCTTCCCGGGTGGGTGCATCGGGGAGCTGGCGGTGAACGGGACCATCAACGACCTCGCCGTCTCCGGCGCCCGGCCGCTGTGCCTGTCGACCGCGTTTGTGGTCGAGGAGGGGCTGGACGCAGACATCCTGCGGGAGCAGGTGGCGGCCATGGCCGAGGCGTCGAAGAAGGCCGGCGTCCCGATCGTCACCGGGGACACCAAGGTCGTCGAGCGGGGCAAGTGCGACGGGATGTACATCATCTCGTCGGGCGTGGGCGTAAGGGACCCCAGGGTCGAGCTGTCGTCGACCAGCGTCCGGCCGGGGGACCACATCCTGGTGTCCGGCACCATCGCCGACCACGGGACGGCGATCATGCTGGCCCGCGGCGAGCTGGAGCTGGACGCCGACGTCGAGTCGGACACGATGTCGGTGTGGCCGATCGTCGAGTCGCTGATCGACGCCTGCGGAGCGGATCTTCGCGTGATGAGGGACCCGACCCGCGGGGGAGTGGCGACCGTGCTGAACGAGATCGCCAAGGACTCCAGCGTCGGCGTGGTCCTGGACGAGGAGGCGGTCCCGGTGAATGGCCCGGTTCGGGGCGCGTGCGAGATCCTGGGCATCGACCCGATGTACGTGGCCAACGAAGGCAAGCTGATCGTCTTCGTTGCGCCGGAGAGCGGCCCCGCCGCCCTTGCCGCCATGCAGGCCACTCCCGGAGGTGAGCAGGCTGCGCTGATCGGCAAGGTCCAGGAGCAGCCGGAGGGCATGGTCCTGGTGAAGACGGCCTTCGGCGGCACCCGGATCATGGACATGCTGATAGGGGACCCGCTGCCCCGAATTTGCTGAGAGTTCCCGGCGTAAGAGCGCTAGTCTGGGTTAATGACTAATGACCTGGTGGCGCGCGTCGAGACTGCTTACGCCGACCGCGAACGGCTTTGCCGGGCCTTCTTCCAGGCCGAGAACACCCGGATCGCCGACCTCTGCCTGCTCATGGCCCGACGGTTCATCCGGGGCGGCCGGCTCATCGCCTTCGGTACCGGTCCGGCAGGCACCGACGCCCAGCACGTCTCGGTGGAGTTCGTCCACCCGGTAATCGTCGGGAAGCGGGCACTGCCCGCCATGGCGCTGTCGAACGACGCCGCCTCCTCTGTCGGCCTGGCCGTCACCGACCGGGTCGGGTTCATCTCCCAGCAGCTCACCACCATCGCCCTGCCGGAGGACATCGCCCTCGGCATGATCCACGGGCCCAACGACTTCGGATCCGACGCGGTCTCGGCCGCCCTCAAGCAGGCGCAGGCCCTCGGCATGCTTTCGATCTTCCTCGGCGGCCCGGGAGCGGCGGCCGACTGCGAGCACGTTTTCCAGGTCCCCTCGGACGACCCGTACATCGTCCAGGAGATCCACGAGACGCTCTACCACGTCCTCTGGGAGCTGGTTCACGTGTTTTTCGACCACAAAGGCCTTCTGGAGGACCGCCCGAAGGGCCCGTCGCACGACACCGGAAAGTCGAGCTTTCTCTACCCCTGGCTGGCGGAAGCCGAGACCGACTCCAAGTCGGTGCTGAAGGAGGTCTCCAACTCGGTCCTGCAGAAGTCGGAGGACGTCATCGCCATGCGCAACGGGTCGATGGACCCGGCGGGCATGGTTGAAACCGCCCAGCTGATCGCCGACCGTATCAAAGCGGGCGGCAAGATCCTGATCTTCGGCAACGGGGGGTCGGCCACCGACGCCCAGGACTTCTGCGTCGACCTGGTGGCGCCGAGCAGCGTGGGCATCCAGCGGAGGCCTGTGCCGGCGCTCTCTTTGACCAACGACGCCGCCGTGGTGACCGCAGTCGGCAACGACGTGGGCTTCGAGAACATCTTCGCCCGGCAGGTGATTGCCTACGGCAACCGGGGCGACGTCGCGGTTGCCATCTCCACCAGCGGCGGGTCCCGCAACGTCCTGGCGGCAATCGAGGAAGCCCGCAGGCGGGGGCTGATGACGGTCGGCCTCGCCGGCTACGGCGGGGGCAGGCTGGCCGAGCTCTGCGACCGTTCGCTGATCATCTCGGCGGACTACATCCCCCGCATCCAGGAGGCCCAGGCGCCGCAGTACCACGTGCTTTGCGACCTTTTGGGCGCTCTTCTGGAATAGATTCCGTACATGGAGTCTGCAAGAGACCTTTTCGAGCACGAGCTGTGCATCCTCTACGACGCCGAGACCAAAGCCATCCGGTCGCTGGGGCGCATGGCGATGCGGTGCTCCGACGCGGAGCTCGTTCAGGTCTACAAGGACTACCAGCTGGTGGCCGAGAAACGCCTGGACCGGTTGGACGAGATCTTCGGGATGATCGGCCTGAAACCGGAACGAATCCCGTGCGCGGGGATGAACGGGCTTATCGAAGAGTTCTCCGATTTCCTCGAAACAAAGCCTTCCGACGGTGTTTTGGATGCTTTTGCGGTCGAATCGGCCCGAAGGGTCGAAAGATACGAAGTTTGCGCCTACCAGGCTCTGATCACCCTGGCGGTCGCCCTGAGGCTGGACGACGTTACCGAGCTGCTCCTGCAAAGCCTCGGCGACCACAACCTTGCCGGCGGTGGGTTCAAGGCCCTGACGATCAACCTGACCGAAAAGCTGGTCCCGGAACCGGTGAGCGAATCCGTCCCCGAATAACAAAACCGGCTGCCCCCGAAGGGACAGCCGGTCCGGTTCTGGTGGAGGAAGCTACTTGCCGCCGGTAGCCAGCGTCTCCATGAACTTCTGCATCGAGGACTTGCCGATTCCGTCCAGGCCGTAGTTACCGGCTGCGCTCTTGGCAACCCGGATCACCGAGTCCCGCCGCTTGCCGCCCTCGTCCGGATCAAAGAAGTACTTGTAACCAGCAAAGGCGCCGCCCAGGGCCGCAAGGCCCGCAGCTCCTACTGCTCCTACTATCGCCAGCTTGGTCGCCATTCCCATCCGACTGCCTCCCTTTGTCCGAGAAACCTGCCCCCTACTCTGGCCCAAAAGAAACCCGAAATCAAAGGAAAATCCGCTTCAGGGCGCAGTTTTTTGCGACTTACGTCGCGAACACTAGTCTTTTTTCGATCATTTGGAAAAACCTTTGGGAATTAGGGGGTTTCCATTTGCCCAAATAAGTGAGACAGGCGTAGTGTGTTTCATTGCTGAAGGTCGTGAATCCCAGTCAGACCCTGAAAGCAGCATGAAGCTCCCAGAAAAAGGGCTCCTAACTGGCTTCACCGCCGAAGGTTTTGCTTTGTCGGTAGTTGGTCAAGGAGAGGAGCATTCATGGCGACGGTTGAGTTTGTCCCCGGACAGCGTGCGACCGAACAAGTTGTAGCTCATGCCTTGTGGATGACCACGGGTTTGAGTTGTGACGGTGACTCGGTGGGCATGACTTCGGCAACGAATCCAAGCCTCGAGGACATCGTTCGGGGAATCATTCCCGGCATGCCCAAGCTGATCATCCATCACCCCGTTATCGCTTACGAGAACGGGGACGATTTTATGCAGGCTTGGTTTGACGCCGATGAGGGCAAGCTGGCCCCCTTCGTCCTGCTCGTTGAGGGATCCATCCCCAACGAGAACCTGAGCGGCGAAGGTCACTTCGCAGCCATGGGCCAGGACCCGGTAACCGGACAGCCGATCACCACCAACGAGTGGGTCGACCGCCTGTCTCCCAAGGCAGCCGCAGTTGTCGCAGTCGGAACTTGCGCCACCTACGGCGGTATTCCTGCAATGAAGAACAACCCAACCGGCGCCATGGGCCTCCCGGACTACCTGGGCTGGAACTGGAAGTCGGCCGCCGGTATCCCGATCGTCTGCATCCCGGGTTGCCCGGCGCAGCCGGACAACATCACCGAGACCATCCTCTACCTGGCGCTGATGCTCGCCGGCCTCGCCCCGCTCATCGAGCTGGACGACTGCCTGCGTCCCAAGTGGCTGTTCAACCGCAGCGTCCACGAGAGCTGCAACCGTGCTGCCTTCTACGAGCATGGTGACTTCGCAACCGAGTACGGAAGCGACCACCGTTGCCTCGTCAAGCTCGGCTGCAAGGGCCCCGTTGTGAAGTGCAACGTTCCCGTTCGTGGATGGGTCAACGGAATCGGTGGATGCCCGAACGTCGGCGGCATCTGCATGGCCTGCACGATGCCTGGTTTCCCAGACAAGTACATGCCGTTCATGGACGAGGCAGCAAACGCAAAGCTGTCCTCGAACACAGCCAAGTACACCTACGGTCCGGTGCTGCGGTTCTTCCGCAAGCAGTCGATCGACCTGGTTTACGACAAAGAGCCGGAATGGCGCAAGCCTGGAAACGTCAACCTGTCGGGTTACCAGCAGCGCTGGTAGGACCAGTAGGAATCTCAACCCTTAGTCGGTAGTAGGAAAGTCGAGAGGAGAGTTCATGGCTGTTACAGAGAGGCCAACCACCCAGCAGAACGTGGTTGTCAAGGAGATGTCGTGGGACCCGATTACCCGCATCGTGGGAAGCCTCGGTATTCACGCTGAGATTGACTTCACCAACAAGGAAGTCCTCAAGTGCTACTCGAGCTCCATGATCTTCCGTGGTTTCGACATCTTCATGAAGGGCATCGACCCTCGTGACGCTCACTTCATCACTTCCCGCATCTGCGGAATCTGTGGTGACAACCACTGCACCTGTTCGTGCCTCAACCAGAACATGGCCTACGGCGTAAAGCCCCCGAAGTTGGGCGACTACGCCTTCAACCTGGCTGAGACAGCAGACTTCATCTTCGACCACGCAATCTTCAACGACTGCATGGCCAACGTTGACTTCTGTGAGCAGATGGTCAAGGAGACCAACCCCAAGGTTCTTGCCAAGGCCGAGCAGACGCTCGCCCCGGGCAGCAACTTCCACGGGTACCGCACCATTGCAGACATCATGCGGGCGCTGAACCCGTTCACCGGTGACTTCTACCTGGAGACCCTGCACGTCGCCCGGTACACCCGTGAGATGTACTGCCTGCTTGGTGGACGTCACTGCCACCCCTCGACGATCATGCCGGGCGGTTGCAGCGCAGACATCACCCACCAGACCCTGACGGACTACTACGTCCGCCTGATGAAGTACATGGACTACGTAAAGCGCTCGGTCCCCATGCACGACGACCTTTACGACTTCTTCTACGAGGCACTTCCCGGTTACGAGCGTGTCGGATACCGCGACACGAACCTCGTCTGCTGGGGATCGTTCGACGACCCTGAGGTCGTGGACTACTCGTACAAGAACATGACCGACTGGGGACGTCACCGCTTCATCACCCCGGGTGTTGCGATCAACGGCGAGCTGGTTTCGACCGACCTCGTTGAGATCAACCTCATGATCCGTATCCTGCTGGGCAGCTCGTACTTCGACGAGTGGGCCGACACCACGACCCCCTGGGTGACTCACGACCCATTGGGCAACGAGGTCAGCCGCGACCACCCGTGGAACAAGACCACGTTCCCGAAGCCGCAGAAGCGTGACTTCAACGACAAGTACAGCTGGGTCACCTCGCCTCGTATCTACGACAAGAGGACCGACACCCACGTTTGTTGTGACACCGGTGGAGGAGCATTTGCTCGCCAGTGGTGCACGGCAAAGGCCGGACTTGTAGACCTTGGTTACCTCAAGGCAACCGGCGACAGCACCCTGATCTCGCTGCCGAGAAGCGAAAACTTCCCGGAGGTCGAGTTCGAGTGGAAGGTCCCGCAGTGGTCCAACGCAATCGAGCGTGACCGTGCTCGTACCTACCACCAGGCGTACAACGCAGCGGTGGCTCTGTACAACCTCGAGAAGGCATTCGTAGAGGTTCGTGCCGGCCGCACCAAGTCCTGGAACAGCTTCACCGTTCCTGACGAGGCCGTCAGCGTTGGATTCCACGAGGCAGTTCGTGGAGTGCTTTCGCACCACATGGTCATCCGTGACGGCAAGGTAGCCAACTACCAGCCCTTCCCGCCGACCCCGTGGAACGCATCTGTCCGTGACAAGTTCGGGACCCCGGGTCCGTACGAGGACGCAGTCCAGAACACCCCGATTTTCGAGGAGAACGGCCCCGAAAACTTCAAGGGTATCGACATCATGCGGGCTGTACGTAGCTTCGACCCCTGCCTGCCCTGCGGTGTGCACATGTACACCGGCGGCGGACGGGTGAAGAAGGTTATGCACACGCCCACGAGCCTCTGCTAAGAGTGCTCAAAGAGGAAACGCGCTCGTGGTAATGAGTGCGACCGGGGGGGCGGCAGCTGCGGCTGCCGCCCCTTCTGGTCACATGGCACCATCGCCAGATCAGCTCATGGAACGTGTCCAGGAGCTGGCCGCCCAGATTGATGGCCTGTCCGACCCCACCGTTCGGAAGACGGCACAGGACTTCATGCGCTCCATCATGGAGCTCTACGGCTTGGGACTGGCAAAGGTAGTACAGGTTTTGACCGACTCCGGTGACGCCGGCGCCCCCATGAGGGCCGAGCTGATCCAAGACGGTGTTTTTGCGAGCCTTCTGTTGATCCACGACCTTTACCCCGTGCCGCTCGACGAGCGCGTGGAGGAGGGTCTGGACAGCGTTCGTCCCTACCTCGCGTCCCACGGGGGTTCGGTCGAGCTGGTCCGCATCAAAGACGGCGTTGCCTATCTCCAGTTGGAGGGCAGCTGCAAGGGGTGTCCTGCGTCGCAGGCAACTCTCGAGCTGGCCATCAAAAAAGCACTGGACGAGTCGGCGCCGGATCTGGTTGGTCTTCAGGTCGAGGGTGTCATCGAGCAGGAGAAGGGCCCCGGCAAGGGACCCCTGCTTCCCGTCGTCAACGCCCAGGGCAAGGCTCAGTCGGCGGCTCCGAAGCAGGAGTCGGCGTGGTTCGAGGTCGAAGGCACCATGCGGGTTCCGGTGGGCAAGGTAATCAGCGCGGACCTCTCCGGATTCAAGCTGGTGGTGGCCAACGTAGACGGCACCATGCTCGCCTACAAGGACACCTGTGCCGGCTGCGGCAGCCCGATATCGGGTGGTGAGTTGATCGAGGGCATCCTTCAGTGCCCGAGCTGTTCGCGGAAGTTCTTCCTGCCGCGGGCCGGTCGTTCACTGGACGAGGAGCGTCTGCACCTGGTGCCGATCCCACTGCTGTACGACGAAAACGTGGGAGTCCGGGTCGCATTAGCGGTATGAACGAGCCGACTTCGACCAACGGACAGGAGTACATCGGGAACGGAGCGTCCAACGGCGCGGCCTCCAACGGCACGCGGGATGTTGCTACCCAATGGGCTTCTATGCGGCGCAAACCGTCCGCTATTGCCGGTCTGAAGAGTCTGGTCAAGCCGCCCAAGCCCGTCTCCGACGAGCAGTGCGACCTGTGCGGCATGCCCATTCCGACCCGCCACCGTCACCTTTTGCACCTGGAGGAGCGGCGCATCTGTTGTGTGTGCGCCACCTGCTGGGCGCTGAGGTCCGGCGACGCGGTCTACCGGCCTACGGGCAACCGGGTTCTGTGGCTGGACGACTTCAACCTGCCGGACGAGCTGTGGGCAAGCTTCGGCGTGCCCATCGGCTTGTGCTTCTTCTTCAACAGCGGCACGGCGAACAAGATCATCGGCCTGTACCCGAGCCCCGCCGGGGCTACCGAGTGCGAGCTGTACCTTGACGCCTGGGAGGAGCTGAAGACGCTCAATCCCGTCCTCGACACACTGCAGACGGACATCGAAGCCCTCATCATCAACCGGCTGGCCGATCCGCCGCAGTACTCGGTGGCCCCGGTCGACCAGGCCTACGAGTTGGTGGGCCTGATCAAAGCCAAGTGGGAGGGAATTTCGGGCGGCCCGGAGCTGAAGGAAGCGGTGGCGCAGTACTTCGAAGGGCTAAAGCAGGAAAGCGCCGGTTGGGGTTAGCCAGTTGGGGGGCTGGGCTACCTCTTGTTCGAGGCTGACTTCGCCCCCCAACTTCCCCCGCCGGCCTCCCTCTGCCCTGGACTTGCCTGGCGGCACCGGGACCGCTTGCCTGCCTGGCGGCTTTGGACTGCCCGGCGGTTACTCTCTAATGAACAAAGTTTGGAGCGAAGAAATGGCTGACGAAGAGGTTCCAAGCTCGGACGACGACACGCTGTCGGTTCCCGGCACGCCCAGATCCAAGGCGGCTACTGGCCCCAGCGAAATTCCGGCGCAGCTGTCGCCCGACGGCGTGTATACCGGCAAACGCGGCTACGTCGACACCGGGCCGAGCAAACTTCCGCAGCCGATGTTCACCATCCTCGGCGCCGACGTAGTCAAGGTGGCGGCGGCCCCCACCATGAAGTTCAACCTGGCTATCACCGAGCCGCTCGGTTGGGAGGTCTTCACAATTGCGCTGACCATCCAGATCCAGATCGACCCGAACCAGCGCCAGTACGACGCGGAGACCCGGGAGAAGCTGTTCGAGCTGTTCGGCGACCCGAGCCGCTGGGCGGCCACGACCCGGAGCTTCCCGTGGGCAACGGTCTTCCTGCTCGTGCAGGGTTTCACCGGCGCCACCACCGAGGACGTGATCGTGGCCAACAACTTCGACCTCGAGCTGGCGGCCACCAAGTACTTCTACGCCCTTCCCGACGGCGAGGTCCCCATCACCTTCCACTTCTCGGGATCTATCTACTACCGGGGCGAGGACGGCCGCATCCAGATAGTCCAGGTGCCCTGGGACAGCGCAGCCAAGTTCCGGATGCCGGTGGACGTGTGGAAGACCATGGTCGACCACTACTACCCGAACACCGTCTGGCTGACCACGCGCCGGCGAACCATGGACGCCCTGCTCAAATACAAGACCGATCAAGGGCTTCCGACGTTCGACGCCTGCATCTCGAAGCTACTGGGCATCGAGGACTTCCACCAGTTCAACCCCTACGAGTTCAAGCCGGTCAGGCCGGCCAAAGAGGAACAAGAGTGAGCACCGACGTCGAGGAGCTCGCCAAGTCCCTGCTGTACGAGGGCTACGCGCTGTACCCCTACACCCAGAACAACGCCAAGAACTCCACTCCCACCCCCTTCGGGATTGTCTACCCTCCGAAGTACGCCGAGCGGCTCGCCACCACCTACGACCACCTGCAGATCCAGTGTGTCCTGGAGTACCAGCCGGACGCCACGCTGGAGGGCATCGTCATGTTCCTGGTGCCGTCCGGGCAGGACTACCGGGCGGGGGAGCAGCGGGTGACCATCGACTACACGCCGGTGGAGTTCTTCGTTAAGGAGCCGGCGGTCGTCCCGTTCGAGGTCGGGGACGCAACCGTGGGGATCATTCGGGGAACCGTCCGGATGAACGTCGACGTGCTGACTCCCGGCTCCGCCCGAATCACCCTGCGGGTCGACAACGAGACCGAAGTACCCTCCGACCTGGTCGGGGAGCTGGACCGGGGCCGGGCGCTGCTCTACAGCCTGATCTCCGTCCACCCGATGCTCCGGGTGCGGGGCGGCAAGTTCGTCTCGCCGCTGGAGAACTCCGACGATCGCATCGCCGGGTGCAAGAACATCAACTCCTGGCCGGTGCTCGCCACCGAGGAGGACGACGCGGTCCTGGGCGCGGCAATCATGCTGCCCGAACACCCGCAGATCGCCCCGGAGAGCAAGGTCAACTTCTTCGACAACACCGAGATCGAGGAGGCGCTGGTCCTCCACGCACAAACGCTCTCCGACGAGATGCTGGCCGAGATCGAGCAGCAGGAGCCGGCGATCCGGGACATGATCGCCCGGGCCCGGGAGGTCTCGTCCGAGGACCTGCTGAAGATGCACGGCCGCCTGCAGATGGCGGAGCCGGGCAGCGAGGTTCTGAGCTCAACCCCGGACGAACCCTTCGTCTCCATGCCCATCGACCCGTTTGCCGACCGGTTCAAGGGCCGGACCCAGGACGCCCCCCCGGTGGCGCCCGGCGGCTACGAGAATTTCCCCGAGTTCCAGGCGATCCCGCCGGAGTACCAGGGCCTGATGCCGGGCGAAGATCCGGTAGCCCAGACTGCGCCTAAGGGCAACACGGGCCTGGCGCCGATGTCCTACGGGACCTTCGACAGCGCCCACCAGGCCACCCCGATGTCTGCCCCCATGGGTTACGAGGACACCCCGGGCCTGATGGAGATCGAGGCCGAGGACGGGCGGGTGTTCCGGGTTGGCGACACGGTGCTGCTGAAGCTGCTGGTGAAAAAGCGGCAGGACGCCATCGACCACATGTTGGACGGCAAGACGGCAACCATCGAGAGGATCCTCACGGACTACGACGGGACCATCCACTTCGGGGTGACCATTGACGGCGACCCCGGCCAGGAGCTGCTCCGTGAGACCAATCGATTCATGTTCTTTTTCCTAGATGAAGTGGAGGTGGTCCCCCGATGAGCGAAATAACGCCATCACCGATGGACGACAAGATCCTGGTCGCCGGCATCGGCAACATTTGGATGAAGGACGACGGGTTCGGCGGCGAGGTCGCCAAACGGCTCAACAACCGGGACCTGCCAAAGGGCCTGACCGTGACCGACTTCGGCATCGGCGGCCTGGACCTGGCGTACGAGCTCCAGAACGGGTTTGCGGCGCTGGTCCTCGTGGACATTAGCCGCCAGGGCGGAGAGCCCGGCACGTTGTACGTCATGGAGGTCAACCCGAGCGACGTCGAGGGTGAGATCCAGGACGGCGTGATGATGGACCCGCACGGCATGGACCCCGAGACCGTTCTGCGCTTCATCAAGTCGACCGGAGCGTGGCCTGGCAAGGTGTTGATCATCGCCTGCGAGCCGAAGGAGGTCGGCGACTTCGGGCTGGGGTTGAGCCCGGAGATCGAGGCTGCCGTCGATCGTGCGGTGGACCTGGTGCTGGAGACGGTAATCGACCTCCAGACCGAGTTCGCCGGGCAGTCGGCTACCTAGGGTTGCATTAGATGCACGAGATGGCGCTCGGCAGCGCCGTGGTCAACACCGCAACCAAGCACGCCAACGGGCGGCCGGTGAAGGTCGTGGTGATGAGCATCGGCAAGCTGCGCCAGGTGGTCCCGGACTCGTTGTCGTTCTACTTCGACATCATCGCCAAGGACACCATCTGCGACGGGGCCAAGCTGGAGATCAACATCGTGCCGGCGCTTTTGCGCTGCGAGAGCTGCACCAAGGAGTGGGAACCGGACTTCCCGACCTTTCGCTGTCCGTTTTGCATGGATAGTAAGGTGACCGTGTTGAGCGGCGAGGAGTTCATGGTCGAATCACTGGAAGTCGAGGAGGACGAGCCATGCATCGCACCAAAGTAAAGGTTGTCGAGGACGCCCTCGACGCCAACACCACCCTGGCCAACGCCAACCGTTCCGACTTCGACCGCTCCGAGGTGACCGTCGTGAACCTGATGAGCGCACCCGGCGCCGGCAAGACCACGCTTTTGACCAAGGTCCTCGAGGACATGAAGGGCGTCCGCGTCGGGGTGCTGGAGGGAGACGTCCAGGGCAGCCTGGACGCCGACCGCCTGGCGCACCTGCACCTGCCGGTCGTGCAGATCCAGACCGACAACGGGTTCGGCGGCGAGTGCCACCTCGACGCCAACATGGTCCGCTCGGCTCTACCCGACCTGCCGCTGGACGACATCGACCTGCTTATCATCGAGAATGTCGGCAATCTGGTCTGCCCGGCCGAGTTCAAGGTGGGCGAGGACATCCGGATCATGGTGTCGTCGGTTACCGAGGGCGAGGACAAGCCGGCCAAGTACCCGCTGATGTTCCGGGCCTGCGAGCTGGTGATCGTCAACAAGATCGACCTGCTGCCCTACCTGGACTACGACCTCGACAAGTTCAACTACTACCTCGACGGGGTCCACCCGGGCGTCAAGCGCATGTTCGTCAGCGCCAAGACCGGTGAAGGCATGGAGGAGCTGCGGGACTACCTGGTGAGCCTGGGCACCCGCGAGACCGCACCCGCCGCCACCTAACAGCTAAACCTGAACATACCGCCTGCAGCCGACCAGGGGCTGCACGTCGTCCTGCTCCTGCTTGCCCTGTTCTGGGCGGGACTTCTGGTGATCCGCTTCATAGCTCCGATGGTGGCCGGAGGCAGTGAGGAGAAGAAGTCGTCGATGAGGCCCAAGATTCTTCTGCCGCTGGCCGTCCTGACCGTGGTCGGGTTCGTGGTCGACCAGTGGATCCACGGCCGTTTTCTCTAGTCGAGGCCGAGAATTCCCTGCAGCTCGGACCAGTGGTTCATGACCGCGTCGGCCTCTTCGCCGTGCGCCTCCTCCGGGGTCCAGGCGTCGTCGTGGATGCCGGTGTAGCGGATCGACCCCATGCCCGCCTGCCGTGCGCCGGCGATGTCGGTGCGCCGGAGGTCTCCGATGTGGACCGCCTCGCCCGGGGCGGCGCCGGTGGCTTCGAGGGCCGCCTCGAAGATCGGCGGGAACGGCTTGGGGGTGCCGACCTCGTCGGAGAAGAAGTAGTGGTCCAGCTTGATGCCGTGGTCGCCCAGGAAGCCGCGCACGAAACGGGCCGGGGTGAAACCCACGTCGCAGACCAGCGCGGTGGCGATGCCGGCATCCCGTACCGCATTGATGGCGTCGACCGCTCCGTCGAGGACGTAGGTGCCGACTCCGCTGGTGGCGCTTTCTATGGCGTGCGCCAGCTCGGCCGCCAGCTCGGCCTCAGCCGACTCACCGCCGGGCGACACGGGGGGGATGCCGAGTCTTCCCAGGATCCAGTCGGCAGCACCCTTGGCGCCGAAGACCCCGCCGTTTCGCCAGGAGATCACATGCTGCTCCCAGGCGTCCTTGATGAGCTGCTCGCTGCGCTCGGCCGAGATCTCCACGCCGCGTTTGGCCGCAATCTCGATTAGAGAATGCTGCCGGTGGAGCATGGTCTTTTCCCAGTTCGTGTCCGAGATCAATGTCGACCAGCAGTCGAAGGTCACGGCCCTGGGCGGTTGCGGAATCGCCATCTGGCCCCAGGTTAGCGCATATAGAGTCGGCTGATGGAACTGTCTCAGGCAGCCGCCGTCGGGGAGCGGCTCCGGCGAAACCGGCTGACCGGCCCGCGGCCCTCCACCGCCGCGCAGGTGGTCGAAGCCCTGTGCGGGGTCCAGGCGCAGGAGCTGCCGGCGGCCCGGCTCTCGCTCCGGCCGCGCGGCGCCGGGCTGACCGACGCCGGAGTCGAGGCCGCCCGGGTGGAGGAGAGGTCGTTCGTCCGGACCTGGGCGATGCGGGGAACCCTGCACCTGGTTGCCTCGGACGACCTGTTCTGGCTGCGCCGGCTGCTCTCGCCGGGAAGCATCCGCGCCAACGAGCGCCGCAGTATCCAGCTGGGTCTCGACGAGAGCACCTACCGGCGAGCCATGGGCCTGATCGACCGGGCGCTGGCCGGCGGGGAGGCCCTCGGCCGGGCGGCATTGAAGGAGGCGTTGGCCCGGGGAGGGGTCGACTCCGGTGGGCAGCGGATGGTTTACCTGCTGGCCAGGGCCACCGCCGAGGGACTGATCTGCGAGGGCCCCTTCGAGGGGCGTTACGCGACCTACGTGCGGGTTCAGGACTGGCTCGGGAGAACGCCGCCCCGGCATTACGACCGTGCGGAGGACCTGAACCGGCTGGTCGTTCGCTTTCTGGACGCCTACGGACCGGCGGCCCCGGAGGATCTGGCGACCTGGTCCGGCCTCCCGGTGTCCGAGTGCAGGACGGCGTTCCGGGACGCCGGACTGACGGCGGTTTCCATCGAAGGCCGCAACCTCTGGGTCACCGGTGAGCCCGGTGGTCCCGAGACGTCGGGCGTACGGCTGCTTCCCGCATTCGACACCTTCCTGCTGGGCTACCGGGACCGGAGCCTGCATCTCGACCCGGCTTACGCCCGGCGGGTCAACCGAGGAGGCGGAATCGTCAAGCCGGTTCTGCTGGTCGACGGCCGGGCGGCCGGGACCTGGCGTCTTGTCCGCAAACCGAAGGGTGCTGCGGTGTCGGTTCAACCGTTCTGGAAACCGGCGAAGAAAGCGGAGCCGCAGATAGAGCGAGAGGCGGAGGACCTGGCCCGGTTTCTCGGGGTGCCGGTGTCGCTTACCGTCGAGCCGGCGCGGGCCTGACCAGCCGGGCCGCCCGCACCATCGCCCAGCCGAAGAGGCCGCCCAGGGTGTTGAAGATCACGTCGTCCAGCTGGGCCACCCGGCCGGCGTTCATGAAGTACTGCGCGACCTCGATGGCGGCGGAGAGGCCGGCCGCAATCAGGGTGACGACCCCCGGCCGGTCCAGGCGCGGCCACCGAACGGGGAGCAGGATCCCGATCGGGACGAACAGCAGGATGTTGGCGCCGAAGGTGGCCACCACCCGGGTGGCGTCAATTTCACCGGTCAGGGCGCTCCACAGCGGGTGGAACGGGATTAGGTCGGTGCGGCCGTCGGAGCCGTAGGGGCGGGCGGTCAGGGTGATGAGAAGAACCCCCAGCAGCGAGCAGGCGAGGGCGACGTTCAGCAAAAGCAGCCTGGGGAGAAGCCTGTCAGATCTTCCTGAGCGCACCAGCAGGGCCCGGTACAACAGGAGGATAAGCAGGCTCGGCACCACCACCAGCAGGAACAGGCTCAGCTGGGGCGAGAAGCGCTGGAAGACCGCGATGCCGTCGAAGGTCAGCTGGTTTCCGACCACCCGAACCAGCCGCTCCAGCGAGTCCACTAAGAGGGGGAGCCCTCCACGGTGAAGCGAACCCGGTCGTTCACCCGTTTGCAGAACGGCGCGTGGTCGTTGGCGACGTACTCCACCTCGAGCTCGTGGTCTCCGGGCGGGACCTGCAGCACCTGTTCGGCGTCGCCGGTCATGGTGGCCAGCCTCCCATCGATCGAGATGTGGAGGTGCCCCTCGTCCTCCTTGTTCTCGGTTGAGGCAAGCGAGGCCACCTTCCCGCCCTCGAGATCCAGCTCCAAAGGCACGTCCTGCGACGTGAAGACCTCCTGGGGCGTGGGACTGGTGATTGCGATGCTGGCCTGCGTGGCCGGCCGGTCCTCGCACGGGATCTGGGCCGGCTCGAACAGGTCGGGCCCGAATATGAAGGCCAGAAACCCGACCATCGCCAGCGCCAGGCCGCCCCGGCGCAGCTTTCGAGTGTCGCCCTTGAACCTCTTGGAGTCGCCGGTGGCGACCATGGCCGCGCCCACACCGGCCAACGCCAGCAGGGTGGCGACCACGGTGATGGCGATCTGCAGCGGGCTCGCCGACCCGCCTGTGATGGGGTGAGCCGCCGCCGGCGAGGCCATGAGCACCACGTACATGGCGGACAGGACCGCCGCCGAAGCGATGCGCTTGACGATCACGAAGAGACCTCCATCTCGGCCGGGAACCGCATGGACTCGCCGGCTTCGGTGGTTGCGGTGACGTCGAATTGGTACCGGCCCTCCTCGAGCGTCACGTCGGACACGAAGTGTCCGGGGCCGAACCGCCGGGTCACCAGCGTGATGCTTTGCTCCTTCGGTGGGACCGAGATCGCCAGGATCTCCTTGACCGCCAGTTCGGTGCCGGAGGTGTCGAAGAAGGTGAGGTGGAGCTCGGACCGGCCCGGCCTGTCGGGCTCGGAGTAGACCTGCAGCTGGCGGCCCTGCGGGTCGGTAAACGAGTAGATGGTCGGCTGGCCTTCCACTCTTGAGGTGTCGGTTGTGATTCCGGTCGCCCGGGTGGAGAACTCCAGCGGGATGTCGAACGAGTTGCTGGAGGTGGTGACCGCCACGGTTGCCTTCCACCGCCCGTCGACCGAGACGTTGGACCCGGAGGCCTCGTACTCGCCGTCCCCCTTCTTCTCCATCTCCACCGACGACTCGCCGACCGCGGGGTTGGACAGCGACGAGAACCTCAGAGTCACCCCGGTCACCCCGTCGAGGGGGTCGCCGGAGCCGGGCTCGACCAGCGATAGCTTGAACCGGTTGGGTCCGGCTGTGCCCGGCTCCACGGTCAGGCCGGCCTCGGCAGTCCGGGCAAAGTCGGTGCCTTCGACCTCCACCAGAGCCGCCTCACCTTCAGCCGCCACAGAGACCGGGGGGACCGAGGTCGACAGCATGCCGGCGATCGCGAGAGTGATGACTGCGACGGCCACCTCCAGGCGGCCGGCCTTCTGAAGGCCGGCCGGCGCGCTGACGGCCTTGGGAATATTGCGGAACCGGTTGAGCGCACCGAGCCCGCCGAGCACGACAATCAAAACGGACTTCGCTATCACCAGCCGGCCGTAGGTGGTCTCGAACAGCGGCTCCCAGCCGTCGACCTCGTTTACCGCCCGGAGCACCCCGGTTGCGGTCACGACGAAGATCGCAAAGCCCGCAACGAACGAAAACCGTTTCGCCGCACGCCGCCGGTCCTCCTCGGGGGACTCGGAGAGGCCGAGGAGCAGGGCGGCCAGGCCGCCGATCCAGATGCCGACGGCGGCGAAGTGAAGCCACTGGATGCCGACCTTGATCGCCACATCCGGCGGTACCGCGGCGTGTCCGGCCGATGCATGCGCCAGCATCCCAGCCAGCGCCCCCGCCCCGGCGACCATCATCCGGGGCCGGTAGTTGTTCCGGTAGAGCAGGTATCCGAGGACGATGAGCAGCAGAGGGGCAGCCCGAAGTCCAAGGGCCCTGCCGGAGGAGCTCCCGAGAAAGACCCCCAGCCCGACGCCGGCCTCCCGGAACTGGAACAAGCCCAATCCCAACGTTCCCGCAGCGGCTGCCAGGAGCCCGAACAGGCTGAGCCTGCCCACCGACCGGTAGCTGTGCCCGAAGGCGAAGAGAGCCATCCAGGCCGCGCCGAGAAGTGAGGCGAGACCGAGGTAGAGGACCCAGCGTGCGGCGGCCGACGGGATCTTGGAGCTGGTCTGCTCCTCAGCATCGGCCGAGATCGCTTCCGGCGGCTCACCGACGCCGAAGGCAAACGCTCCGGCCGACGAATGGCCGTCGACCCGGGACACGGTGCGCCAGGAGACGGTGTACGACCCTTTGGGGAGCGCTTTCAGGTCGACCACCAGCGTGGATTCGTCGCCCTCGGCGAGGCGTGGGGCGCCCTGTTCATAGGAGCCGGAGCCTCCCAGGACCTTGACCGACGAGAGCTTGGTGTCGGGGGGTTCGGTAAAGGTGAGGGTGACCTGGGTTGGAGCTTCCTCCACGGCCGCTCCGCCGGCCGGCGTTGAGGCACTCAAGCTTGCGTGCCCCCACGCCGGGACGGCGGCGAACAGCAGGAGCCAGAACAGCGCTCCTGCAGTCAACGCGGTCCGCAGTAGGAGTTTCATTGGTCGTTAAGCCGCTTTGCTCTTTTTGGCGAAGGCGGCCACCGCGATGATCAAGGCGAGCGCGCCCAAGCCGATCCCGATCATCCCGGTGTTGTCGGAGGAGCCTTCGTCGCCGTTGTCACCGCCCAGCTGCTCGACGCGGGCCGCCAGTTCCCCGGCGGTCGGGTCCTTGGCCGGGAACGATACGTCGGCCGGGTTCTTGGGAGCGTCGAAGGTCTCTTCGCCGGACTTGAAGGTCTGGTCGTAGGGCTGGCCTTTGATCGTGCCGAAGAAGTGGAAGCTGTAGTCGCCGGGGCGGGTGGGCATCAGAGGCGCCCGGTACTCGCCGGGGCTGTTGAATGCCGGCTCGAGCGGCAGCGCAGCGGTCTTCTGGTCGCCGAACAGAACCTCGACCTTCAGTTCGTCGGCGCCGAGGTCGGCAATCGGAGTGTTCCCGTTCGAGAGGCGCAGCTGGACGGCGTTCGGGTACCCGACGTAGGCGGGCTCGGTTGCCCACCCGACTACTGCGCGCACCCCTCCTTCGGTGCGGGTCTCGTGGGCCATCGCCGGTGCGGCGAGGGCCAGGAGGCACAGAGCTGTGATGCATAGGGCAACGATTCGTAGAACCATTGGTTTCATTGGGTTTCCCTTCGAGTTGGATGTGATCGGCTGCCCTGCAGCCGAGACGGCTTCAGCTCGAGAGGGCGGGAGGTCCTCGTGATCGCAGGCCGCCGTTGGGGACGGCGCTGAGGAAGGTGATGCTGCGGACGAGAGGCCGCTCCGGCGAGGTCCGCCGTGCCTGGGGGCCGCCCAGAAGGGCGCCGAGCTTGCGTCCGGCCTTGTGAAGGGCGGTGACCAGCAGTGCACCGAGGGCGGCGACGATGAGCTGCAGGGGGATGCCCAGCAACAGGACGGAGCCGAGGTCGTGGAGGGGGGCGCCGCTCAGCAGGCGCTCGAGCACCTCCTGGCCGGCGAAGCCGAGGGTTTGGATCAGCGCCAGGGCCGCGGCAGTGCCGGCCAGGCTGGGAAGGCGGGACCGGCTCTTCATGGCGCCTGCGGCCAGCCAGTAGAGGGCGGACATAAGCGCCATGGCAGGCCCGAAAGCAAGGAGGTTGTCCAGGTAGCTGTGGCCGGTGATCCCGAGGAGGGCGGTGCGCACTCCATGCGAAGGCGCGAGCTTCAGGTACGTCAGCGAGTGGCCGGCCATGAGGCCGGTCGACGCGACTGCCAGCAGCGCAACGGCTCGAAGTCTTCCCATCGGGATCATTGTCATTCCAGTTTACCTAGGGTGAACAACCTTCTTTGCCGATGATTCGCACCGGCCGGTCAATCGGATGGGTGGCTGGCCTCACCGGTGGGGTCGAACGGCTCGGTCCGGCTCAGGAGGTCCTTCATGCTCGGAGGGTTCGGCTCGAGCATGTTGCCGAGGTCCCGGTGCGGCTTGACCTCCGGGTAGGGCCCGTCGAGGCTGATCTTGTCCGGCGCAGGCGGATCCCGGAGGACGCCCCGGCGCATCGGGTCCATGCAGGCCTCTGCCCAGGTCTCGCGGAGGGCCTGGAGGGTCCGCTTTCCTACGCCCTTACGACGCATGTCACGGTACAGGCGAGCCCCCTCGTCCTGAGCGGTCTCGATGTCCGGAAGCTCGTCGTCGGTCATGCCTTAGGTCTTACCCGTTTCTCCTGAGCTCGTATCGGCGCCCATGGCGTGGTAACCGCCGTCGACGTGGATGAGCTCACCCGTTATTGCGGACGACCAGTCGGAGAAAAGAAACCCGACGGTCTTCGCCACCGGCTCCGGGTCGTCGGGCGCCCAGCCGAGCGGCGCGCGGGTGCCCCAGGCGGTGACCAGCTGGTCGAAGCCGGGGATGCCCTTGGCGGCCGTAGTGGCCAGCGGGCCGGCGGAAACCGTGTTGACCCGGATCCCCTTGGGGCCGAGGTCGCGCGCCAGGTACCGGGTGATCGACTCGAGGCCCGCCTTGCAGACGCCCATCCAGTCGTAGATCGGCCACGCCACGCGGGCGTCGAAGTCGAGGCTGACGATGGATCCGCCCCCGCCCATCAAGGGCAGCAGCCCGGTGGCCATGGACTTCAGCGAGAAGGCGCTGGTCTTGAAGGCCATCTCTACGCTCTCCCAGGGGGTGTTGAGGAACTCTCCGCCCAGGGCGTTCTTAGGAGCAAAGGCCACTGCATGCAGGAACCCGTCGAGACCGCCCCATCTGGCGCCGATCTGCTCGGCCACGTTGGAGATGTCCTCCTCCTTGGTAACGTCGAGCTCCAGGATCTCGGGGGTCTCGGGGAGGCGCCGGGCGCTCATCTCGGTCAGAGCCATGCCCTTGCCGAACCCGGAGAGGACGATCTGGGCCCCCTGCTCCTGAGCCAGCTTCGCCGCGGCGAAGGCAATGCTCTTTTGGGTCAGAACCCCGGTTATCAGGAGGCGCTTGCCCTCGAGCAACATCTAGTTCGAGGAGTCGGAGGAGGGGCGCTCGCTGTAGAAGGCGATCTTCGTGCCGTCCGGCGACCATGCCGCGAAGCGGTCGATGCCGGGGCTGTTGGTGATGCGCCTCTGGTCCGAGCCGTCGGTCTTCATCGTGTAGAGCTCACGGTTGTCGTCCCGGACCGAGTCGAAAGCAATCAGCTGGCCGTCGGGCGAGAACGCAGGGAAGTTGTCGAAACCGTCGCTGGTGGTTAGCCGGATCTGCCGGGAGCCGTCGGCCTCCATGACGTAGACCTCGAAGTTGCCCTCGCCGTCACGCTGGCTGATGAACGCGATCTGGGAGCCGTCGGGTGACCAGGAGGGCGAGCCGTCCACGGCCTCGCTGTCGGTCAGGACCTTGGTGTTCTCGCCGTCGGCATCCATCACGAAGACCTCGTAGTTGCCGTTCCGGTTGCTCTCGAAGGCAATCTGGCTGCCGTCCGGGGAGAACGCAGCCAGCCCGTCGTTGTCCTGGTTGTTGGTCAGCCGGCGCTGGTTGGAGCCGTCGGCGTCCATCACGTAGATCTCGCGGTTGCCGTCCCGGTCGCTGTTGAACGCGATCTGGGAGCCGTCGGGGGACCAGTCGGGTGAGAAGTCCTCGGCGCTGTTGTCGGTCAGGCGCTTGGCGTTGGAGCCGTCGGCGTCCATGACGTAGATCTCGAAGTTGCCGTCCCGGTTGGTGTTGAAAGCGATCTTGTCGCCGTCGGGGGACCAGTCCGGCGAGGAGTCGACGCCGGAGGTGTTGGTGATCCTGGTGACGTTCGAGCCGTCGGCGTTCATGAAGAAGATGTCCTGGACCTGGCTGGTGGTGGCCTCGGTTTGGGGGTCTTCGTTGTCGCCGCCGCATGCGGACGAGACGAGCATCAGGGCGGCCGCCAGGCCCGCCGCCACTACCGATCCTCGACTTTTTCGCACAGGCCTACCTACCATCTGTCTACCAATGAAGGATCCGGGGCGGGGGCGGTGGAGGACCTTTAGGTCCTGTTCACCGGTGCTGATGCCTCCGCCACGGCCAGGGTGGACGTAACCGATTCCGATTCGGGCAGTGCACGCACCACCACTTCATCCAGAACACTATCGTAATCGGCCAGCCTTGAGGTGTAATCCCCGCTGTGGTCGGTTACCCCGACACCGGCCAGCGGGACCCCCATCGCAGTGAAATGCCGGGTGTAGGCGGGGTAGCCGTTGTACTTGGCGGCCTCGGCGGCCACCCGATCGACCGCGCCGTCGCCGATGGCGCAGCGCACGTAGCAGGCCAGCTCGGGCACGCCGTAGCGTCCCGAACGTTTTGCCCCCTGCGCCACCCGGGCCTTCGCCCACTCGATCCGTTCCGGGACCATCCAGTTGAGAAGGACGGTGTCGGCTACCTCGCCGGCCAGCCGGCACATCTGCGGGCCCATCGCGGCGACCCCGATCCGAAGATCCGGGCCCAGAAGGTCCCTCAGAGCCGCGACCGCCTCCCGGACGGCGCGGATCGGGGTGGGGGAGGACCCGGAACCGACGCCGAGGACCAGGCGATCCAGCGGGATCTCGAGCTCCCGCACGACCTCGGCGATCTCTTGCGGAGGACGGCGGTGCACTGCAACGACCCCGACTCCGACCCGCAGCCGGTCGCTCGCATCCGCCATGGCCGCGGCGGTCACTATCCCGTCGGCTCCGGGTGTGTCGTTGCTCCAGATGGATGAGTAGCCGAGCCGCTCGACCCGGGCGGCGATCTCCTGGGCTCTTTCGAGATCCTCTGTCGCCGGGATGGCGAATCCGCGGCGCACTTAGGGGAGGAGGTGCCCGGCTACCTCTGAGATAACCGGCCAGATGCGTTCGTCGTCCCGGGCCAGCTTGCCGAAGTCGTGCTCGATGCCGTGACGGTCCCAGGCAGTCCCGTTGGTCTCGACGCAGATCTTGGGGTCGTCATTCAGCAGGATGAACCAGAAGCGGTAGGCGGTGACGCCGAACGGGTCGGACTCTTTGACCGTGCGGAGGCGGTCGGCCGCTTCGGGGAAAAGCTCGAACCGGCTCTCCCAGACACCTCCGAAGCCGTCGGACGTGTCCAGGTAACCGTTCTGGCAGTCCCAGAAGAACTTTCCGAAGGAGGCGTTGAATGCGATGTGGGTCAAAAAGCCCGCGATGAAGCGGTAGACCGTGACCTCGTTGGTCGATGGCTTCAGCTTGGCCACCGGCGGGAGGTTGCAAAAGGCGCTCAGTTTGCGCATCGGCTCACGGGGGTCTTCGGCGTTGAAGAACTCGGACCAGAAGTCCGGCCAGTTCTTGAAGGTCTGGGAGCCGTTGGGGCGGCGGAAGTGGTACTGCACGCCGCCGAGACGGTTGAGCTCCAGGCGCTGGTAGGGCTGGAAGCCGGGGTCGAGGAGCAGCGACAGGCTGTCGTTCTGGCCGCCGCCCGGGTGGGTCTGGATGATCCGGGTCTTGGGGTAGCGCCGGACCATCTCGGCTGCGACCCGCCAGGAGGCGATCTCCAGAAGCTGGCGGCTGGGATGACGCGCAGAATATGAGGCCGGAATCGTCCGCCTCATGCCGTCATCCCTTCATTCCGAAGGGCAAACATCTCACTGGAACCATGCTGCGAACGGTTATCCGAGATGTCACTGTGTGACCCTTTCCGCTCTGTGCTCCTATCTATTAACTCACGCTGACGTTCTTTACACGTAACGTACTATTGGTTTCATCCCATGCGGTGTCCATTTTGCTCTCATCCCGAAGACCACGTTGTCGACTCGCGCATGGCCGAGGAAGGCCGAGCCATCCGCCGTCGACGCCAGTGCGAGAGCTGCGGTCAGCGGTACACCACCTACGAGCGTATCGAGGAGATCCCCCTCCTTGTCCAAAAGCGCTCCGGACAGCGTGAAGCATTCGACAAGGAAAAGCTAATTTCCGGCGTCCGCAAAGCGTGCAAAAACCGGCCGGTTTCCAACGACGATCTTGACAAGCTGGCCGAGGACGTCGTCGAGACCGTCAAGGAGGAGGGGAGCAGCGTGGTCATGAGCGCCGACCTCGGACTCCAGATCCTGGAGCGCCTGAGGGTACTGGACGACGTCGCCTACCTGCGCTTCGCCTCGGTCTACAAGGACTTTCAGGAGCTGAACGACTTCGAGAAGGAGCTGGGCCTGCTTCAAAAGAAGCTGCCGCCCAAGGAACGACCGGCCACACCTAAGACTTGAGCGAGCCGGTTCGGGTCCAGGTACTAAGGATGGACCCCGATATGCCGATGGTTCGCCCGGCCAAGCCGGGCGACGCAGGAGTCGACCTCAGGTCGACCGAAGCAATGACCATCGAGCCGGGGGCGCGCTGCCTGATTCCGACCGGCCTCGCCGTCGCCATACCCGAAGGCTACGCCGGGTTCGTCCAGCCCCGGTCGGGGATGGCAATCAACAAGGGACTCGGCCTTTTGAACTCTCCTGGACTGATCGACTCCGGCTACCGCGGCGAGCTAAAGGTCATCGCCATAAACCTGGGTTCCGGTGTGCTCACGATCGAGCGTGGGGACCGGATTGCGCAGTTGGTTATCCTCCCGGTGCCAGCCTTTTTGTACGAAGAGGTGACGGAACTTCCCGGTTCCGAACGGGGCGCCGGGGGCTTCGGCTCGACGGGGACCTAGACCCGAACTCTGGTGGCCTCCGTACCTCAAGGCTGCTAGGATGGAACTTCCCGCGGACGTGGCTCAGTTGGTAGAGCATCACCTTGCCAAGGTGAGGGTCGCCAGTTCGAATCTGGTCGTCCGCTCCAAAGCTTCAGGCGCAGGCGAGGAATTCTCCTCGGATTCCTCGCTTTAAACGCTCTAGTATCAATCTGAACCGCACCAGCGGTTTGCGCCGGCAGTCGTTGTCAAGGCTGTTGGTCACGCGGGAGTTCAGATGTCCGAGCCCAAGCCCAATCCGTGGCTTCCCCCTCGCTGGTTCATCCGGCTTGCCTGGTTCACCCATCGCCGCCTCTACCGCCTGACACGCGGGCGCCTGGGTCTATGGCGGCCGAAGCCCGACGCCTGGGGCGTCATGCGCCTAAACACCGTGGGGCGGCGGACCGGCCTTGAACGCAGCGTAATGGTCGGCTATTTCGAGGATGGGCCGAACCTCGTCACCCTGGCGATGAACGGCTGGGGAGAGGGCGAGCCGGCGTGGTGGCTGAACCTGCAGGCCCAGCCGGACATTCGCGTCGACCTGCCCGACGGGCCGCGCATGGTCACCGCCCGATCGGCCGCCGGCGAGGAGCGGGAACGGCTGTGGTCGCGGTGGAGAGAGATCGACAAAAACCTCGACGCCTACGCGACGCTCCGCCCCACCGAGACCGCGGTCGTCATCCTGGAACCGCGGCCGTGAGGTGAGGTGGAAGTTGCTCGTTATGCCCGGCTGGGGTCCCGGTTGTACAGGCGCACCGCCCACAGGTAACCGGCCAGCGAAAGAGCAACGCTCCAGGCGGCCATGATGGCTGCGCTGTCGCCGATCGGCGTCCCGGTGAGCAGGCCCCGGACCGTCTCGATCACCGGCGTGAACGGCTGGTGCTCGGCAAACAGGCGAAGGGCGGTCGGCATCGACTCAGTCGGCACGAAACCGCTTCCGAAGAAGGGGAGCAGCACCAGCGGCATGGGCAGGTTGCTCGCGGCCTCGACGGTCTTGCTGGCCAGCCCGAGGGCTACGCACAGCCAGGTGAGCGCCAGAATGATCAGGCAGAGCACACCGTAGGTGGCCAGCCACTCGGCCGGGGTGGCGTTGGGCCGGAAGCCGAGGGCAAGAGCGACCCCCAGCACCAGGGTCACTCCGATCAGCGACTGGATCATGCTGCCGACGACGTGCCCGGTAAGCACCGACGGTCGGTAGATCGCCATCGTCCGGAAGCGGGCGATGATGCCCTCGGTCATGTCCATCGCCACGGTGATCGCCGTCCCCTGAGCCGCCGACGCAACCGAGATCATCAGGATCCCGGGCACGACGTACTCGAGGTACTCGGCCCGTCCCCCAGTCACGCCTCCCAGGCCGGCCCCCAGTGTGCCGCCGAAGACGTAGACGAACAGCAGCAGGAAGACCACCGGCATTCCCACGAGGATCACTGTCATCGACGGGTAGCGAACCATGCGCTTGAGGTTCCGGCGGAGCATGGTTGCGGAGTCGCTTACTGCGTAGGAAAGGGCGGTCATAGTGCAGGCTCCTTTTCGGCTTTGCCGGTGAGGGCGAAGAAGACGTCGTCCAGGTCGGGCGAGTGGATGGTGAGGCCCTCGACCTCTATGGATTCGTCGTCGAGACGGCTGAGGAGCGCCTTCAACGACTTGAGGCTGCCGTCGCTCGGAACCTGGAGGGCGAGATCCTCGCCGCCGGAGGTTCGAAGGGCCCGGCCGGCGTGCTGCATGCTCTCGGCGTCGGCGAACTGAAGGCGGACGTGCCCCCCGGGCACCAGGCGCTTGAGCTGGTCCGGGGTGCCTTCGGCGACCACTCTGCCGCCGTCGAGGACCGCAATGCGGTCGGCAAGCTCGTCGGCCTCCTCGAGTTGCTGCGTCGTCAGGAAGACGGTCACTCCGCCCGACACGAGGTCCCGGATGATCTGCCACATCGTGTGCCGGCTCCTGGGGTCGAGGCCCGTGGTCGGCTCGTCCAGGAACAGGATGCGCGGCCGGCCGACCAGCCCCATGGCGAGGTCGAGCCGCCGCTTCATCCCTCCCGAGTAGGCGGCCAGAGTCTGCTTGCCCGCCTCGACCAGGTCGAACTGCTCCAGCAGCTCTGCAGCCCGGCGGCGGCCCTCGCCCCGGCGCAGGTGCTGCAGGTCGGCCATGAGCATCAGGTTCTCCTCCCCGGTCAGCAGGTTGTCGACCGCCGAGAACTGGCCCGTCACCCCGATGACCGCCCTGACTGCCTCCGGTTCCCGGGCCACGTCGTGCCCGGCCACCAGCGCCTCCCCGCCGCCGGCGCCGATGAGCGTCGACAGGATGTTCACCACCGTCGTCTTGCCCGCCCCGTTTGGCCCCAGGAGCGAAAAGATCGTTCCCTCGGCGACGTCCAGGTCGATGCCGTCCAGGACTACCTTGTCCCCGTAGGACTTGCGCAGCCCGGTTACCGAAATTGCCGGCACTTCAACCCTCCTTCCTGTCTGATGTTCTGCTGATGACGATGTCGCCGTGGGAGGTACGAGCCCGGACCTCCACCGTCGAATCGGATTGCGCGGGGCCCTCGGCGGGCTCCAGGACGTTGTGGACCGTTCCGTACTTGGTGCTCACGTCGAGCCAGGCGGCGGTGCCCTTCCGAATTCCGACAGAGATCTCACCGGACGCGGTCTCCAGTTCCACCTCGCCGCTCGTCGCCTCACCCACCCGGATGTGGCCGTTGGCGGTTTTGACCGTCACGGAGGCCTGCGGCCGGTCGACAAAGACGCTTCCGTTTGCCGCCCGGACGACCAGATCGCCGGCAACCTCGCCGATCGTGTTCGCGCCGTTGGAGTTCTTCACCTGCCCGGAACCGCCGATCCGGCCGATCCGGACCTCGCCCGATCCGGTGTCGATGCTGGCGTCACCGGCAACCCGGCCGACCGTGACGTCGCCCATCGCCGTAACGGCGTGCAGGGAGCCGACATCGCCGAGGCGGATGTGTCCCATCGCGGACTTGAACGTGCAGTCACCGAGCCGTCCTTCGGACGAGAAGTCGCCCATGTCGGAGTCCCCGGAGACCGTGGAGCCGGATGGGAGCTCGACGGTCACGTTGATCGAGGGGACCCGGCCGATGATGGTGTGCAGCTTGGGCCCCCTGACGACGAGCCGTCCGCCCACGTACTCAACCTGGGCGTTCTCCGCAGCTTTGGCGTCGGCCTGCTTTGACTTGTTCCGGGGACGGACCTCGACCGTGGTGTCGGTGCGGTCGGTTGCCACGATCCAGACGTCGCCGACGATCCGGTCGATCGTGACTGAGATGGGTTCGGGCGTGTCGAAAGTTGGCATAGCTGTCTCCTTGAGCCCCGATGGGACGATGGTGAAACGTGAGGATTTTTGCGGGTGCTAGCGCACCCAGCCGGTGTATCGCTGCCCGCCCGGGGGGCTTCGACGCCGGGTGCGGCGCTCGTCACCCGGTTCGAGGGAGGCCGACAGAGCCCTGACGAGCCAGGCGTTGACCGAAAGCCGGTCCCGCGCGGCCGCCTCCTCGATACGCAGCTTGAGCTGCTCGGGGAGTCGAAGCGTCATGCGGGAGGTTCCTCCGTCGCCCGTATCGCCCACCGGCGACGGGGTTTCGGTCGTCGGGACCTCGCCCGAGCCCTCGAAGGAGTCCGGCGGGGCCGGCTGGGTCACGACGAACTCGGGGTCCCGTCCCCGAAGGCGGAGGTCGACCGAGCCGGGTGCGATCTCCCTGGTGATTTCGTTTGCCGCGTCCGACAGGACCTCCAGAAGGACAAGCCGGCTTGCGGATTCAAGCGGCGCGATGAGGCGCTGGGCGATGGCCCGGGCCTCGTCGCCGCCCATCTCAGCGGCGGTCATCAACTCCCGGTGGAGGCTCTCGATGTATGACGTAAGGTTCATGGCACCATAGTGACGTCACAATGACGTCGTGTCAAGTCAAACCGACGTCAGAAGGTGTTAGGAGGAGTTCGAGAAATCTTTTGATGTCGAATTGCTTGAAACCCCGGTCTTGGGTGTATCCTGGATGTCCGCCCCGGCGTCTTTTTAGCGTCTTTCCTTGGCTGATGCTAAATCCAAGAGTCGCCTCGAACGTGCCCCCGCACCGTTCGAGGCGGCCGGGGCGGACTAAACCCCTTTACTCCTCCCTCATGGCCCAAATGTTCGAAGTCGGCGCGTAGAGGGAAGGTCTCTCATAGGACTTATCGAGCCGGGACCACGGCCGAGTTAACAGCAGTGGGCTGTT
>DASTUJ010000015.1 GCA_035759705.1 Actinomycetota bacterium
TCCTCCACCGAACCATCGGCCGCCCGTTCGTCACCTACAACGCTGGGATGTCGATCGACGGCCGCACCGCCGCGGCCGACGGCTCCTCGCAGTGGATCACCTCGGCCGGGGCACGGCTGGACGCCCACCGGCTGCGGGCGCAATCCGACGCAGTCTGCGCCGGGGTGGGGACCGTTCTGGCCGACGACCCGAAGCTGACGGTGCGCGGTGTCCGGAGCTCAAAAACGCCTCTCCGGGTGGTGGTCGACTCAGCCGCCCGAGTTCCCGTGGGGGCACAGGTTCTTTCTGCCGACGCTCCCACAGTCGTCTTTACGGCTACCGGCGACTCGGAGCCCGCAGTGGCAGCGCTTAAAGAGGCCGGGGTCGATGTCGTTTGCGTTCCCGGGGAGCGGCGCACGGTCGACTTGAACGAGATGCTGCGGATCCTCGGGGACCGGGGGGTCGTTTCGCTCCTTCTGGAGGGCGGAGCCACCCTGGCCGGCGCATTTGCCGGCGGCGGCCTGATCGACCGGTACGTCTTCTACCTCGCTCCGAAGCTGCTCGGCGCCTCCGGCGCCGGGGCGCTGAGCGGGTGGGTGGCGGACTCGATAACCGACGCCGCCGACCTGGTCATCTCAGAGGTCAAACGGATCGGTCCCGACCTTCGAATCACCGCATATCCGTACAGGGAGGCCAGCTGATGTTCACCGGAATTGTTGAGACCATCGGAACTGCGGCTTCGGTCTCGGATGCCCACATCCGGATCGTCTCCGACCTGAAGGACCTGGTGGTGGGGGAGTCCATCTCGGTCAACGGGGTCTGCCTGACGGTAACCGAGCCCGAGGCCGGCGCCTTCACCGCCGACATATCCGAGGAGACCGCCCGCCGCACCAGCCTCGGCGCCCTGATGCCGGGGACCAAGGTAAACCTCGAGCGGGCGATGCCCGCGGACGGCCGCTTCGGGGGCCACATTGTCCAGGGCCACGTCGACGGGGTCGGGAACCTCGCCGAGCTGGAGCAGCTGGAGGGGTCGACGGAGATGTGGTTTCGGGTTCCCACCGAGCTCGAGCGCTACCTGGTCCCCAAGGGCTCGGTCACGGTCGAAGGCGTGAGCCTGACCGTTGCGAGCCTGGAGCCGGGGCGGTTCTCGGTCGCCCTGATCCCCCACACTTTGGTTAGCACCACCTTCGGCACCAAGTTGCCCGGAGATCCTGTGAACATTGAAGTCGACGTCCTGGCGAAGTATGTCGAGCGGTTGCTCGGCTACACGCATCCGGAAGAGTAGTGGAGGCAAAAGTGGAATTTGCAACCGTAGAAGAGGCCATCACCGAACTCAAAGAGGGCCGGATGATCATCGTTGTGGACGACGAAGAGCGTGAGAACGAGGGCGACTTCGTCATGCCCGGGGAGAAGATCAGCCCGGACGACCTCAACTTCATGGCCACCGAGGGCCGCGGCCTGATCTGCACCTCGGTCACCGCCGAGCGGCTGGCGGAGCTGAACATCCCGATGATGGTGTCCGAGAACACCGCGCCCCACGGCACCGCCTTCACCGTGTCGGTAGACCTCAAGATCCCCGGCCACACCGGCTCCAGCGCCTACGACCGGGCGGTTACCATCCGTTCGATCGCCGACAAGGCTACCGTTCCGAGCGACCTCGCGCGGCCGGGCCACGTGTTCCCGCTGCGGGCTTCGGCCGGCGGGGTGCTACGCCGGGCCGGCCACACCGAGGCCGCCTCGGATCTCGCCCGCCTGGCCGGGTTCGCCCCGGTGGGCGTGCTGGCCGAGATCATGGACCCGGACGGCACCATGGCCCGCCTGCCGCACCTGCAGGTCCTGGCCGAGAGGTTCAACCTCAAGATCCTCACCATCAAAGACCTGATCGCCTACCGCCGGCAGAGCGAGAAGCTTGTCGAGAGCATGGGGATCGCCAAGATGCCCACCGCCTATGGCGAGTTCGAGTGCCACGCCTACCAGTCGACCATCGACCACCAGGAGTACGTCGCCTTCGTCAAGGGTGAGGTGGCCGGCAAGGAGAACGTCCTGGTCCGGGTCCACTCGCAGTGCCTGACCGGAGACGTCTTCCTGTCCGCCCGCTGCGACTGCGGCCCCCAACTGCGCCAGGCGATGGAGAAGATCCAGGAAGCCGGCGAGGGCGTGGTCCTCTACATCATGGGCCACGAGGGCCGGGGGATCGGGCTGACCCACAAGATCCGTGCCTACAAGCTGCAGGACCAGGGCCGGGACACGGTCGACGCCAACAAGGAGCTGGGGTTCCCGCCCGACCTTCGGGATTACGGCATCGGCGCCCAGGTGCTGGTCGACCTCGGCATCACCAGCATGCGGCTGATGACCAACAGCCCGCAGAAGTTCGCCGGCATCGAGGGCTACGGCCTGTCGATCACCGACCGGGTCCCGCTGGAGACCAGCCCCACCGAGCAGAACATCGCCTACCTGAGGACCAAGCGGGACCGGCTCGGCCACCTGCTGGAGGGCCTCGGAGCCAAGGACCCGGCGCCGGGGGAGGGCTCCGTTTGAGGACGATCCAGGGCGAGGCCGACGGCAAGGGCCTCAAGATCGGGGTGGTGATCAGCAGGTTCAACGAGAAGATCACAGACCGGCTGCTCGAAGGTGCTTTGCGGGCGCTGGACGACTGCGGCGTGGAGTCGGACGACATCACGGTCGTGTCGGTGCCGGGCGCAATCGAGATCCCCGGTGTGGCGAAGAAGCTGGTTAGCCAGGTCGATGCGATCGTGACCCTTGGGGCGGTCATCAGGGGGGAGACCGAACACTTCACCTACGTATGCAAGGCGGCCCAGGAGGGCATGATCCAGGTTGCCCTGGAATCCGGAGTCCCGATGACCTTCGGCGTCCTGACCACCGAGAACTCGGCGCAGGCCCTCGACCGCACCGGCGGCGCCCACGGGCACAAGGGTTACGAGGTGGCGAAGGACGCCGTGGAACTGGCGAACACCTACAGGCTTATCGGCTGAGGCTCCTCACGCCGCCTTCGTCTTCACCGGCAGGTCCCGCGCCACCAGCCAGGTGATCAGCCAGCCGACCGCAGAGCAGCCAGCCGCAGTGGCAACCGCCCGGCCGACAGTTCCGCTCTGGGGGATGATGTCGAACAGGCTGAGCAGCGGCGGAAGAGCCGACACTGTGGCGTTGCCGCCGAGCGACCCCTCGACCAATGAGACCGCGAGCAGGGCGACTGGAAGCATCAGGAATCCGAGACCCGGGTTGCGATAAAAGCCGGCCCCGAGAAACGTGCCGGCAACCATCCACACGACGAACGCCAGCCAGAACTCCAGGAACACGAGGCCGAACTCGGTAGGGCTCTCGAACAGATGCGTCGACGAAAGGGTCTGCGGCCAATCCGCGATCCGGTAGGCGAAACTCTCGATGGCGAATCCGATCGCCATGAGCATCGCCAGGACGGTCGTCGTGACCAGAATCGCAACCGGCGCCTGCTTCAGGAACTCCCTACGGGTGCGCCCGTGGGCGATGTAGACCGGCAGGTAGAGCGCGGTCATGTAGACCCCGATCGCCCCGGCGTACCAACGGGGGAGCTGGGTCGCCTTCTCCCAGCCGCTGGTCCGGATCTCGCCGAAGTACGCAACGAGGCCGATCACCAGCGCCACGAACACGACGAACGGAATCCAGATCGCCACAGCGCCCGGCGCATCGATCTTGATCCGGTGGCGGGCGATGTCCATCGGCAGGGTGGTGTTGGTCATACCGGGATCCTTTCTGTTTCGGTCAGGTGGACGAACAGGTCCTGGAGGGTGATCGGACCGATCTCGAGCCCGGCCGCCCGAGCCAGGCGCAAGCGGTCGTCGTCCATCTCCCCGTAGGTGGTCACCGACCTCGTGGGGCCGAGCTGCCGGGACGACAGGACGGTGAGCCCTTCGGTGAACCGGTCCACCGAGTCGGCGGGACCGATGACCGACGCCCCGCGGGAGCGCAGGTCCTCGACCTTGTCCTGTAGAAGCAGCCGGCCCCGGTCGATGATCACCACCTCCTCGAACAGGTTGCTTACCTCCTCGATCAGGTGGGTCGACAGGACGATCGTGCGGGGGTGTGCAAGGTAGTCGGCCAGCAACTCCTCGTAGAACGTGTAGCGGGACGGCGCATCCATGCCCAGGTAGGACTCGTCGAAGATGGTCACCGGGCACCGGCTGGCCAGGCCGAGGATCACGCCCAGAGCCGATCGCTGACCCTGCGACATCTTGCCGATGTGCGCCTTGGGGTCGAGCTCGAAGCGGTCGACCAGCTTGGTGGCGTAGCCGGCGTCCCACTCGGGGCGGTGGTCGGCAGCCAGCGCCAGGGCGTCGGAAACCTTGTCCGAGGGCCAGTCCCCGGCGATGGTGTCGCCCGAGCCGCGGATGAAGCAGATCTTCCGCGCGGCCCGGGCGTTCTCCCAGACCTGCTCGCCGTCGACCAGCGCCACCCCCGAGGTGGCCTTGCGGAAGGCGGAGACCACCGAGAGCAGGCTGGTCTTGCCCGAGCCGTTCCGGCCCAGCAGACCGTGGATCTTGCCGGCCTCCAGGGTGAAAGTCAGGCCGTCGACCGCAGTCACCGGTCCGTACCTCAGCGTCAGATCCCGAACCTCGATGCTTGCGCTCAACGGTTTTTCTCCTTCGGTTTGCCGGGGCTGCCGTTCTCCCGGGCAGCCAGCTCTGAAATGCGTGCGATGACGTCGGAAATGGGGATGCCGATGTTGCGGGCCTCGGTCACCACGGGGTCCACCACATCGGCGAAGAAACGCTTCCGGTATTCGGCCTGGAGCCTCTCTCGGGCGTCGGCGCTGACGAACATGCCCACGCCGCGCCGCTTGTAGATGACCTTTTCGTCGACCAGCTGCTGGAACGCCTTGGCGGCGGTCGCCGGGTTGATCCGGTAGAACTCGGCGTACTGGGTGGTCGACATGACCTGGTCGTCCGGCTTGAGGGCGCCCGTGAGGACCTCGGTCCGAATCTGGTCGGCAATCTGCCGGTAGATGGGGCTCCGGTCGTCGAACATCACGCCCAGCGGTTCTTCGGTTCATTACTCATGTAATGAACTATAGAGGCTTGCTGCCAAGCGGTCAAGAGGGCTCTATTCACAGGCTGGGCGTGACTGTATAGTCCTCCCAGCGATTTTCCCTGGGTTCCGGCGAGGGCCGGCGCACGGGAGATCTGAAGCTTCGGGTGCCCCGGCGGGGAAGGCCTCCGAGGGGGCCTGAATGCTCATACGAACTGGGCCGGTTGCGCACAGGCGCCGGTGGCGGACCATCGTCTCGTCGCTCGCGGCCGTCCTTCTCCTGGTACCTCCGTCGCTTCCCGCCCGAGCGGCAACGCCTTCGCCTTCCAAGGTCGACGCCGGAGTCGAAACCGCGATCAGCACGAACGGCGCTGCTGACTTCTGGGTCGAGCTTTCGGACCAGGCCGACCTGAGCGGCGCCGCCGCCGTCGTCGACTGGGCGGAGCGAGGCCGGTGGGTTGTCGACAAGCTGAAGTCGGTGTCCACCGCCAGCCAGACCGGCGTGATCGCCGACCTGAAGGCGCTGAACGCCACCTTCACCTCCTTCTGGGCGGCCAACCGGGTATTCGTCAAGGGCGGGGGCCGGGCTGCCCTGGACTCGATGGCCGCCCGCGCCGAGGTGGCCAGGATCTCGGCGCCCAGGACCTATCAGC
>DASTUJ010000016.1 GCA_035759705.1 Actinomycetota bacterium
GAGGAGACCAAGGACACCATCGACCTGACCCAGTACGACCCCCGGTCGGTGATGCACTACTTCTGTGGCGACCTGGGCTCCAAGACGCTTCAGATCACCGAGCTGGACAAGGAGGGGGCCCAAAAGGTCTACGGCCTGCCGCTCGACCAATTCCAGTTCGTCTCGGTCTAGCCGGGGGGCTCGACCACCTTCGCAGAGCCGTCGTCGTAAAGAATCACCCCGCCGTGGGGCAGCCACGCCTCGGCTCCCTCGGGGCCGCTGAGCACGGCCGCCTTGGCCAGCGCCTCGCCCTCCAGCCCGGTGGGCGCCAGGGCGCTCACCTGGACCACCCCGGTGAATGCGGAAACGCCGGTCTGCGGGTCGAGGATGTGGTGGGTCGGTTTCATCGACTGAAACCAGCTGCGCTTGGCGATGCTGCTGGTGGCCAGCGCCCCCTCCTTCACCTCGAACTCGTGCAGCTTGGGCCCTCCGAACGGGTTGGGCACCTCGAGCATCCGCACCGCCCCCTCGGTCCCGCCCACACGCACGTCGCCCTCGCAGTCGACGGCGAAGCCGGGGTGTCCGGCCAGCCGCTCCGCCGCCATGTCGGCCGCCATCCCCTTGACGATCCCGCCTCCGTCGAACCTCATGCCCACCGGCCGGGTGACTGTGTTCGTCTCCAGGTCCACCGAAACCTGCTTCCACCGGGCTCCCGGTTCGCTCCCGCCGGCCTTGCGAGGTGGCCCCAGCGCAAGGGCCAGGACCAGCGACAGCGTGCCGCGGAAGCGGTCCTCCCGGTAGCCTGCGGCCTCTATCTCGTTCAGGAATGTGAAGTCCACCAGACCGCCGGTCGCCTCGGCGGCGCCCAGAGCCGCCCGGACGAACCGCGCCATCAGCCGGCTGACGGGCACCTGTTCCCGGGGGTCGTTGTTCAGGGCCGAAAGCTCGCTCTCCGGCTTGAACCTGGAGAAGATGGCGTGGAGGTCGAGCAGAAGGTCGACTGTCGACTGGACCGCGGGCTCGGGCTCCCCGGCGGGGCCGGACCCGTCGACGGCAACCGTCGTCGCCCCGCCGAAGCAGGTGAACGTGCGCGCAACCTCGGTCAAGAGGCCTCCACCAGCTCCACCGGCAGCCCGAGGGCCTCGGCCGCCAGGTCGGATCGCTGAGAGGCGCTGAACAGCTCCAGGCTGATGTCGCTTCCGTCCTTCGCAACCGCCTCGATCGTGAGGGTCTTACGTGCCGACACCGCTACCCCCGACACTTTCTGTCCGTGGGTTCGATCCAGTCCGATCGCCAGCCGCAGCAAACCGGCGCAGCAGCGCACCAGGTACTGGTCCTTCTTGGGCAGAGCCCCGAACTCCGGGTGCTTGGACCCGGGGACGCTCTTGCGGTGGTACCGGGCGATCTGGGCGATGAGCTCGATCTCCCGGTTCGTGAACCCGGTCAGGTGCTCCGAGTTTCGGATCATGTAGTAGCTGTGCCGGTGGTGGCCGGCGTGCGACAGAAAGAGGCCCAGGTTACACAGCAGGGCCGCCGCCTCCAGGTACTCCCGGGCGTCGTCGCCCAGCCCGTGGAGCTCGGCGGTCTGGTCGAACAGGCTGAGGGCGAGCTGGGCCACGTGGTTGGAGTGGACCCGGTCCTCGTCCATCTGCTCGGCGAGGTTGACCACGCTGCGGCGCCGGAGATCGGACAGGTGGTGCAGCGATCCGCCGTGGTGCCGCTGCCAGGCGTCCAGCAGGACCCCCTCACGCAGGGCGTAGTCGGAGTAGACCATGGAGTCGATGTCCAGCTCCTCGAAAACCTGTTCGAGGATGAGGGCGCCGGCCAGGATGATGTCCGCCCGCTTCGGGTCCATCCCACCGAGCTTGGCCCGGGCCTCCGCCGAGGGCGCCTTCACCAGGGATTTGACCACCGCCTTCAGGTCGCCCCGGGTGAGCGGGAAGTTGTTCCACGTTTTGGGGGGCGGTATCTCATTGCGGGCGCCGGCCATCGCACAAAGCGTCGCCATGGTTCCGGACGACCCGACGGCTACGTCGAACCCAAGCCTGCGCACGTCCCGGCCGAACGCGGCGAGGTTGGCCCGAATGTAGCGGCGGCAGGACTCGACGGCTGCGGGGGACGTCTTGTCCGCCCCGAAAAAGCGCTGGGTGAGCCGGATGGCACCCATCTTGAGACTCCGGGCGGCGATCGTCTCGCCCTTCAGGCCCACCAGCAGCTCGGTTGACCCGCCGCCGATGTCGCAGAGCAGCAGTTGCTCGTCGAAGACGGCCACCGCCTGGAGGATTCCCAGGTGGATAAGGCGGGCCTCCTCGAAGCCGGAGATAACCTCGACCTCGATGCCGGCCTCGTCCCGGGCCCGGTCGATGAAGACCTGCTGGTTCTGGGCCTCACGGACGGCGCTGGTAGCCACGGCGGTGACCGGGGCGCCGTAGGCATCTGCCATCACCCGGAACCGGCCGAGCGCCTCGATCCCGCGGTCGACCGCGTCGTCGTTCAGGTGTTTGAGCTCGCCGGCGCCGGAGCCCAGGCGGACCATCTCCTTCTCGCGGCCCATCACCTCGATCGTGTTGGGACCGCCGACCCGCGCCACCACCAGGTGGAACGAGTTGGTCCCTATGTCGATTGCGGCAAGGACTTCCGGAGAGCCGGTGGAGGGCTCCAGGGACTCGGCTGACACCATGCGGTCAGAGTACCGCAGGCAGGGAGCCCACCCCGCTCCCGTGGGACTAGCGGCGCAGGCCCGATCGTTCGACGCACACGCGCTTGCGCAGCTGTTTGGGAATCTTCTTGGGCGAGCTGACGTTGGCGAGCGCGGCCATGGCGGTCAGCGTCTTCTTCCCCTTCATCTTGCCGAACCACTCGATCTTGCCCCGGATCGAGATCCCGGCCACCGGGCCCTCGCACACCTTCTGGCAGCGGACGGTCTTGATCGATGCCCGGGTCTGGGTGGAGAGATAGTCGACGACCTTGTCGCTCCCCTTGCACTTGCGGCAAACCAGAACGGTCACCAGCGGGCATCCGGCGCAGGCGTCCGGGAGTCCGGCGAGAGCTTTGCCGCGAACTACAGTTTTGGAGCCCGCCAGCTCTCGTGTCGCCACCTGAATCCCCTCGCATCGCGCATCGGATATTAGGTGGGCCATAGTCTTGGTGTTAGGCCGCTCAAGGTCAAGCCTTTTTATTTTCCCGCGCTTTTCCCTTCAAATTCGAACTATTCCTGCCGATTACAAACCCGGGCGGTATCCAATCTCTGACCAGATTCGTTATTTCGGCCCACAAAAGTCGATTTCAACTGCAAGAGTGGAGGATCAAGAATGTTTGGGGGATTGTTCGGAACGTTGTTCGGAAAGATTGCAGCGATAGTTGTGACGGTCGGTGGGGTTGCAGGGGGCCTCGCCGCCACCGACGCACTTCCCATGCTCGGCCGGATGGACATCAACGTCCCGGCCGTAGCGCCGGTTGCCGGCGGTCCGGGAGTCGCCCTGCCGGTCTCGGGCGGCCTGCCCCTCAGCTTCCCCGACCTTCCCAAGCTTCATCAGGCGGCCATCGACCAGGGCGCCCAGCAGATTGCGAGCACCGCATCCAGCCAGGCGATCCTGCTGTCGGCTCAGGCGGAGAGCAAGGCCCAAAAGGCCGCCGCCGCCGCCCAGAAGTGCCTCGACGGCCTGACCTCCGAGGTCAACGCACTCGTCGCCGGCATCCCCGGGATCACCACCGCCGAGCAGGCTGCTGCCATGGTTGCCAAGGCCCGAACCGTCGGTGAGAACGCCACCGCATGCGCCAAGCAGGCCACTGCACTCGGCCAGAGCGGCGTCGACCAGATCAACAAGGCAGCAGCCCAGCTGAACAACGCAGTCGCCCAGATCGGCGGCCTCAACCTGCAGGGCACTGCCAACGCAGTGGTCCAGGGCGCCCAGGACACGCTCGGCAACGCCACCAAGAACGTCGACAAGGCCAGCGGATCCGCCCTGGGCATGTTCGGCCAGATCGGCGAGATGGCAGCCGCCCTCATGGCGACCGCCATGGAGTACCAGAACAAGTTCGGCACGGTCCCGACGTCTCCGGTGACCAACAACCCCGCTCCCACCGTCCCTACCGTCCCCACGGCCACCAACCCGTTCGGCGGATTCGGCGACCTCAGCAGCTGGATGAACCTCGCCAACCAGATGTCCCAGTCCGGCGGCGGAAGCTCCTGGACCGGCGGCAACTGGAGCGGCGGCGACTCGGACCGCAGCACCGACGACGACCGCGACGGCGGCTGGCGTAACTGGTCCAGCGGCCGCTAAAGGGCAGAAAGAGATCAGGCGAAACCATGAGAACTCCAAGCCTCTTGAAGCTGCCCAAGTCCGCGATGGCCGGGCGCGTCCTGGGCCTCGCGCTACTTCTCACCACCGCGGTCAGCAGTGGAGCGGTGATCGGTATCGCCAACGCCTCCAGCCCTAAGGACGCCAGGGTGACCGCTCAGGTGCTTGCGGCCCCCGAGGCGCCGGCCAACGAGAACTTCGAGGCAGTGCTGGCGGTCAGTGAGCCCCCGGCGCAGACGCAGGCTCCGGCGCCGGCACAGGCTCCGGCAACTGCTGCGGCTCCGAGGGCGAAGTCTTCCACCAAGGGAGCTGCGGCTCCGGTCCTCAACCTGGTGATCCCCGGTATGGCGGGCGGCGGAGCAGATGAGTCGGGCGGCGGCAGCGCGGTGAAGTGCAGCCGGTTCGACGACGCCAAGATCAACTGGATCCTGGACCAGGTCGCCAAGACCCGGGCCGAACACCCCGAGATGGCCGCCGGCGCCGACAAGCTCACTGCCGAGCTGCGTAGCGCCCTCGGCAAGAACATGTGTGCCTCCGACGCCCAGGTGATAATCAACCGGCTGTGCGACGACCCGGCAGTGGTCAGGGTGCTGAACCAGATGGTCTCCCAGCTGCCGTTCTTCATCAAGCCCATGATCGGCAACCCCTGCACCGCCGACCTGGTGTCGGTGTTGAACAAGGCCGGAAAATTCGTCCCTGGATTGAGCAGCGACCCGACTTAGGTTATTGGCGGGCCACGGGAGCGGGTGGACGCCTCCCTCGTCTAAAACCATTGACGACGCCGAGGGAGGGCCCACCCGCTCCCTTTTGGTTCGGCATAACAACTAAGTCGCAATCGCCCTGCTCAATCGCTCCTCTTGTCAAAAAACCAAAAACCGGGGTTCTCTTTCGACAGCTTGATCTCTGATTTACACTAGTTTTAACGGTGTAAATGAGGTAAAGTGGGTTCGTCACCACTCGAAAGGAGCTTTCGTTGCTCGTTGCCCCTGAAATTTCTCCTCCTCTCGTCGCTCCTGAGGTTCTTGCCGACATCGCTATCGGGCTCGGCCGCACACTTACCCGCGGCGAGGCGGAGCTCCTGGGGGCCGGGACCCGGCGGTATGCCCGGCTACTCAACACTCCCGCTTATGACGCCTGGCTCATCGAGTGGGACCATGACGCCGACCTCGACCTCCACGACCACGGCGGCAGCTCCGGCGCGTTCCACGTCGTCGACGGCGTGCTGGTGGAGGTCTACACCGACCTGGCCCGCCCCGAGCCGCTCCGCACCCTGGTGCTGGGGGCCGGCGACGCCCGTCAGGTGACCCCCGGGCGGGTCCACCGGGTGTGGAACCCGGGCCCGGCAAAGGCGCTCAGCGTCCACGTCTACTCGCCTCCCCTATCCTCCATGACCTTTTACGCCGATCATCCGGACTGCTACCTGGCGGCACTGCGGTCCGAACCCGTCGACGTCAGCGCCCCCGAGCCCAGGAGCGCCCTGTGACCGGCCCCCTCCCGACCGGGGGCCCCGGCACGCTCGCGAGAATCGACCGGCTCGTCGAGCAGGCCCGCAGGCTTCTCCCGCCCCGGCCCACCGCAGCCGACCTCCCGGCTCTGGTGGCTCGTGGGGCGCTGATCGTCGATATCCGTCCGGTGGACCAGCGGTCCAGGGACGGTGAGCTGCCCGGCTCGGTCGTGATCGACCGGAACGTCCTGGAGTGGAGGCTCGACCCGAGTTCTCCCTACCGCATTCCCCAGGCGCCCCGGCCGGATCAGGAGGTCGTGCTGGTCTGCAACGAGGGGTACGCGTCGAGCCTGGCCGCGGAGTCGCTGCAGAAGCTCGGGCTGACCGGCGCGACCGATCTGGCCGGCGGCTACCAGGGCGTCCTGAAGCTCGCCGGAGCCCGCGCCTAGACCTTCTCGGTCGTTTCCTCCATGTTCAGCCGCGCCCACTCGGTCAGCGCGCTGAGCGCCGGGCGCAGGGCCTGCCCCTTGGGCGTCAACAGGTAGATGGTGGCCACCGGGGGGCCTTCGACGATCTGACGCTCGACGAGTCCGGCGTCCCGAAGCTCGGCGAGCCGGGAGGAGAGCATCCCGTCGGTGATCGACGGCATGGAGCGGGCAAGCTCGGCGAAGCGGCGGGGCCCTTCGAGCAGCACCCCGATGATCATGCCGGTCCACCGCTTGCCCAGGAGCGAAAAAACCTGGGTCAACGCATGGTCGCAGATATGCGTCTGCTCGGCGTCCATCCCTAAATCCTAAGGTATCCGGTCACTAGGAATAATAGAGCGACTTGCAGCGTTATAGTGATTGACATATCTTGACCCGAAGATGGAAAAAGGAATCCCTATGACCAATTCCGCGTCCCAGACCCAGTCCCGCCCGTCGATCGCCGCAGCCACCGGCGTGGGCGCGGTGCACCTTGCCGTGACCGACCGGGATCGGGCGCTGACCTTCTACCGCAACATCCTGGGCCTCGACGTGATGGACGACGGGCCGCAGATCCGGCTCGGTGCCGCCGGCCGCGATCTGGTGGTGCTGCACCCCGGCGCCGCCGGACCGGTGGAGCAGGGCGTCACCGGCCTCTACCACCTGGCTCTGGTGGTTCCGGACCGGACGCACTTCGCCCGGTTCGTCAAGCGTATGGTCGAGATCCGCTACCCCAACTCCCCCACCGACCACACCCTGACCAAAGCCGACTACCTCTGGGACCCCGACGGCAACGGCATCGAGGTATACGTCGAGACACCGGAGGACGGGACCTGGTTCATGACGGACGACGAGTTCGCCGCCCGCGACTCCTCCGGCCGCCTGCGGTCGGGCCGGGACCCGATCAACCTGCGTGAGTTGTTCGCCGCTCTCGAGCCCGACGAGGACGTCTTCGTGCCCCTTCCCGGCGGCACGAAGATGGGTCACGTCCACCTGCACGTCCGGGATGTGGACGAGGCGGTCGCCCTCTACAGCGGCCTGATCGGGTTCGACGTAATGGGCATGTCCCGCCGCTTCGGCGCAGCTTTTGTATCGGCCGGCGGGTACCACCACCACCTGGGCCTGAACACCTGGGCCGGCAAAGGCGCCCCGCCCGCCGGGCCGGCCAGCGCAGGCCTGCGTGAGTTCACGATCGAGGTTCCGGGCGAGGGCGACCTGGACGAAGCGGTCGATCGCCTGGACCGGGGCGGGGTAACCCTGGCCGACGCACCCGAGGGCGGCGTCCGATTCTCGGACGCCTCGGGCAACGCCGCCCTGCTCACCACCCGCAATTTCAAGGAGGACAATTAATGAGGATCGACGTCTGGTCGGATGTAATCTGCCCCTGGTGCGGGCTAGGCAAGCACCGCCTGGAGGCCGCTCTGGCGCAGCTGCCCGATGAGGAGAAGGCCGAGGTGGTCTACCACTCGTTCCAGCTGGACCCGAACGCCCCGCTGGAGGCCCGGAGCGTCCGCGACCTGCTAAAGGCGAAGTACGGCCTGGACGACGCCGGCTTCGCGGCCGCGACCGGCCGCATCGAGGGCCTGGCCGAAGCGGAGGGCCTTCAGCCCTACCACGTGGGCGACAACCTCAGCGGCAACACCGCTCTCGCCCACCAGCTGCTTGCTTTGGCAGCCGAGAAGAATCTGGCGGCCGACGCCTGGGACCGGCTCTACAAGGCCCACTTCGCAGAGAGGCGCTCGATCTTCGACGTGGACTCCCTGGTCGAGCTGGGTGCAGAGATCGGCCTGGACCCGGACGAAGCCCGGGAGGCCCTGGAGACCGGCCGCTACGCTGCTCAGGTGCAGGCAGAAGGGATGGCGGCCCGGCGGGTCGGCGCCACCGGCGTGCCGTTTTACGTCATCGACAACAAGTACGCGGTCTCCGGAGCCCAGCCGCCCGAGGTGCTCCTGTCGGTTTTCGAGCAGGTCAAAGCCGCGGGCTAGAAATCTCTCTCGCTGGTCAGGACCACCGGGTTGCCGGCGGGGTCGTGGACCATGACGCCGTAGTCCAGGTGAGCCGGCTCCTGGCCGGCGGCGGTCACCCGGGCGGCCACCAGGTCGACGTCCGCCTCGGTCGGCAGGACGATATTCAGCTGCAGCAGCCGTGCGGTTCCCGGCGGGGCCGGCGGGTTGCCGGCGCTCTCCCAGGTGTTGGCGCCGAGGTGGTGGTGGTAACCCCCTGCGCTCAGGAATGCGGCCTGGTTGCCGAATGTCGCCATTAGGCCGAAGCCGAGGGTGTCCCGGTAAAAGGCGGTGGCGCAGGGAATCGTCGACACCTTGAGGTGCACGTGGCCCATCACGGTTCCGGCCGCCAGCCCGGTGAACGGCTGCTCATCGCCCCGGACCTCCGAGACCAGATCGTCGACGTCGAGCCGGACGGTGGTCATCCGGCTCGCCACCAGGCCCTCCCACAGGTCGCGGGGCCGGTCCCAGTAGATCTCGATGCCGTGGTCGTCGGGGTCGCTGAGGTAGAGGGCCTCGCTGACGAAGTGATCGGCCATGCCGGTCATCGCCACGCCGTCCCGAACCGCGTGGACCAGCCAGCGCGCCAGGTCGACCCGCCGGGGCACCAGGAGGGCAAAGTGGTAAAGCCCGCAGTACCCCGCCGAGGGCAGGGCTCCGGGCTCCTCGGTAAGGACCAGAAGATCGCTCCCCTCGACGCCCAGCGTCGCCCGCAGGCCGTCCTGCGAGGAGAGCGTGAGGCCGATCGCGCGGCGGTAGTAGTCGACCGAACGGGTGAGGTCGGAGACGCTGAGGTGGACCGGTCCCATGCGGGTGGACTCGGGGACCTTGGCGACTGCGGGGGCCCCGGCGGCGGTTACCTCCTCGGGGTCCAGGGTGCTTGCCATGTTTCGGCCGATCTGGTTTGGGGGCGGTTGAACATACCCATTCGGGGCGGGTGCGTAAACTCAGGATGCGTAGTCGGCGATGACCTCCCCGAGGTGGTCGTAGGCCACGACCCGGACCGGCGGGGCGCTCGGGCGAACGAACGCCACACCCAGCCCGCCGGAGGCGGTGCCGGTGGCCTGGCGGCCGTTCTCGAACTCGATGACAAAGCCGGTAGCCTCCTCGGGCAGCCCCACCCGGCACCAGTCGTGGAAGTCGTCCGAGCACTGCGGGATCCCGACCACCGAGGGGGCGCCGGCGACCGAGTCGGTCTCCAGCCTCCAGCCGCTGCGCCACCACGACCGGACCGGTTCGAACCACCATGCCCGGAAGATCGGGTCGTCACCGTTCTCGACGGATTCGACGAGCGCAACCGCCTCGTCGCCCCGGTCGAACACCATAAGGAGGCGGCTCGCAGAGGACGAGCCGTTGGAGGAGAGCCTCCCGGCCACTGCGTCGTCCAGGGTGCGCTCGAGCGGCCAGCTCTGCTGGGGAAGGCTGTAGGCGACTGCGGCCAGCGTGATCACCGCGCCGGCGGCGACCGAGAGCTTCACCCACCTGGTCCACTCGTGCGGGAGGAGCGTGCCGGCCCACGGCCTGTGGGGAAGGATCGCCAGCCGGTAGATCACTGCGGAGACAATGAAGAGGTTGAAGATCGGGACCAACAGCAACCACCAGGCGCTTCGCCGGTGGCCGGTGGCGGGTCCGGCGATGCGAATCAGCACGAGGATCGGCAGAAGGAACGCCACGTCGACCAGGTGTCCGAACATCAGGCCGTAGCCGGTGTTGAATCGATGCCGGACCACGGTCCAGAGCAGCAGGTAGGCGACGACCGCCGCACCTCCCAGAAGCCGCCGGCCCAGCGGCGGAAGAGCCTCCTTGGGCGGGCCGGAGCCTCCGGCCTGTTCGATCACTATGGGTGGCGAGCTCATCACAACATAGTGAGGCGGATGGGGGCCTCGGTCAACGGTTTCTTAGCGGGCCAGCTGGTCCAGATAGCCGACCACGCGGTTGGTGACGATCGTGGCGTTTCGAAGATCGTCGCTGCCCCGGATCGGCTGGGCTTCCAGCCGGGCCCCGATCGCCTCGGCCAGCTCCGGCGAAGTCTTCCGGACGAGCTCGACGCAGGCGCGGGAGGCGTGGCGCACGAGCCTGGGCTCGACCGTCCAGATCGCTTCGAACCGGCGGCCCGCGTCCGGCCGGCCCTCCGTGCGCTCCCACCCTGCGAGGCAGGCGGCGAAGGTGGGTGAGTCGCACACCACGGCCCACTCTCGCCTCAGCACCGAGGCAGCCTCCAGCCGCAGCTCAACCGGGTTGGCATCGGGCCGGGACCCGGCGAAGTCGGCGAAGACCACCGAGTGGTCGCCGGTGCGCCCCAGCTCCCTCCACCGATGCGCGGCCCGGCGGAAGTGCCGCTCCTGCTGGAAGGCGCCGAAGATCACGTGGCGGTCGCCGTGGGCGTAACACTCGTCCTCGATGGCCCGGCTGATGGCGAGCATCGAGCCGGTTCCCATCACCTGGACGGGCAGCTCCCGGGCGGCCCTGCGGATCGCGGCGAAGATCGAGGGCTCGGCGTTGGAGCCCGAGACCCTGGCCCTGTCGATGGCGGCTTCCAGGGAGAGGCCGTTGCGGCGCTCCCGAATCACACCGGCGAGGGCGGCGACCGCTTGTTCGTCGTAGCGGCGGTGCCCGCCGGGGAGGCGCTGGGGAGCGGGAAAGCCGTAGCGGGATTCCCACGCGCGAAGGGTGGGGATGGTAAGCCCGGTTCGTTCGGCGACTTCGCTGATTGAAAGGCTGATTTTAGCGTCCTCAGGTCAAAACTAAATCTCTTGTAGAGGTTAACCTGGATACCAATGAAAGACTTGGAGTACCGAACCGAGGAGGGCCTGCTGATCGAACGCGGGCCGGGCCGCGGCTACCGGCTTTCCACCTCGATGACCCTGAACCGGGACATCCACGAGGTCTTCGAGTTCTTCTCGGACCCCCACAACCTGGCGTTGATCACGCCCCGATGGCTCAGCCTCCGGGTCCGCTCCGACGACCGGATCGAGATGTGCCGGGGCACGAAAATCCGTTACCGGTTCCGGGTGCGCGGGGTGCCCGCCATCTGGCGCAGCGAGATTACCGCCTGGGAGCCTCCCTACCGCTTCGTCGACGAACAGCGGTTCGGCCCATTCCGCAAGTGGGTGCACGAGCACGTCTTCGAGGAGGACGGCGGCGGCACCAGGGCTGTCGACAACATCGGCTACGCCGTCCCGGGCGGCCGCATGGTACACGGGCTGTTCGTAGCAAAGGACCTCAGGCGGTTGTTCACCTACCGCCACAAAAAGCTGAAGGAACTGCTCGAACGACCTAGTTAGTCGTCCTTGTCTGCCTTGTCGCCTTTTTTACCGTTTTCGCCCTTCTCGCCTTTTTGCCCCTTCTCCCCGTCGCTTCCGCGAATTGAGCCGCCGGCGTTGCCTGCCGGCGCCGGGGGCGGAGCGACGGCCGGCGGGGCCGGCGCCGGGGGCGGGGCGGTCATTATCAGCGGCAGGTTCGCCTGGACCTGCAGGGCCGCGGTCAGGATCTTCTGGGTCTCCGCCTCGGTGATCACATCGTCCTGGCGCAGCTCGGCCACGTTGGTCCGCAGGCTGGTGAGCCGCTGCACGGCAGTCGTGGCTTCGCCCGCTTCCGCAGCGTCACGGATGGCGGCGACCTGGTTCTGCAGCCGCTCGAAGGCCTCCGCCTTGGGGTCCTGGCCGCAGGCAGCCAGCACCAGGGTCATCAGCAGGCAGACGGCGGTCCTTCTCATGGCGCCACCGCTTCCTCGAGCTCTTTCAGGGCGTTCTCCAACGGAGCAGGCACTTCGCCGGAACCGGAGCCGGCCGTCTCTGCGGGGCTGGCGGCGGGCGAGGGCGACACCGAATTGGTGTCGTCGGAGAAGCCGCGAACTACGATCAGCGTGAACAGCAACAGAGCTGCGGCGATGATCACGCCCATCTTGTTCCGCCTGGTCAGCCGGTCCCACGGGTTGGTCCGTTTGCGCACGGCGGGCCTGGACACCAGCGTCGGGTTGGTGCCACGGGGCGCGCCGGGAGTCTCCATCACCCTGGTGGGGTTCGGCACCCCCTGAGGCAGGGTGGCGTCGCCGGTGGGCGGCTGCACGACGGGCTCGATCAGGTCGGCTTCCATCTCCGCCGCCGAGGCGTACCTGAGGGCCGGGTCCCGTGCCATCGCCTTACCGATCACCGCCGCAAACTCCGGGTCGACGTCCGGCCTCAGGTCGGTCAGGGAAGGCACCTGCTCCTCCTGGATCGCCCGTATCATCCCGAGCGGGGTGTCGGCGTCGAACGGCTTACGGCCGGCCAGGAACTCGTAGAGCATCACCCCGACCGAGTAGATGTCGGAGGCGGCGCTGGCAGGCTCCCCCTCGATCCGCTCGGGCGCCAGGTAGGCCGGCGTCCCCAGCATGATCCCGGCCTGGGTGAGGTCCATCCCCTCGGCCATCTTGGCGACACCGAAGTCCCCGACCTTGACCGAGCCGTCCTCGCAGAGCAGCACGTTCCCCGGCTTCAGGTCCCGGTGGAGCACCCCCTGGGTGTGGGAGGCCTTCAGAGCGGACACGATTTCCCGGCAGACCTGGCGGGCCCGGGCCTCGGTGGCAGGGCCGCTCACCGCCTCGTCGGCCAGGGTGCGGCCCGACAGCAGCTCCATGACGATGAAGGGGTTGCCCTCGTGCTCGCCGGTGTCGAACACCCCGACGACGTTGGCGTGCGAAAGGCGGCCGGCCGCCCGGGCCTCCGCCTCGAACCGGGACCTCAGGTCCTCGTGCGACGCCATGTCCTTGCGAAGGAACTTGAGGGCCACCGCCCGGTCGAGCTTGGTGTCCCGGCCGGCGTAGACCTCACCCATGCCTCCGGAGCCGACGAGCTCACCCAGCTCATAGCGGCCGGCGATCATCTCGGCGGAGTTCACAGGCTTCTCACCCTCGGAGTATGCACTCGACGGGACCGGAACAACGGGGCTTGCCATCTCACAACAATCTTTCTGAAAAATAGGCGGGCTTTTGGGGCGATACCGCTTAACAGATTCCCAATGGTGCCGATTAATACACTGTCTCGAACCGGGGGGGTTCGAAACACAGGGGGATTCACCAGCAACACAGTATTTGCCTTAAGCCTGGGGGGGTGTATAGGCCGCAACACCACATAAGGACTGAATCGCATCTGCCACATACTCACGGCGGGTGCGATTCCTATTTCAGGTCCTTTTAGAGGTCGACGGCCGGGCGCAACTCATCTTTGGTCAGCTTCAGGTTCGCCTGTCCGCCCTCGAACTGGGTGCGGTACAGGTCCTCGTAGAGGCCGCCCCCGCGCAGAAGCTGCAGGTGCGTCCCGCGCTCCACAATCCGTCCGTCGTCGATGACCAGGATCTGATCGGCGCTGGTGATCGTCGACAGGCGGTGGGCGATGACCAGGCTGGAACGGCCTTCGAGCACCCGGGCGAGGGCCCGCTGGATCAGCACCTCGGACTCCGAGTCCAGGTGGGCGGTGGCCTCGTCGAGGATCACCACTGCGGGGTCCTTCAGCAGCAGCCGGGCGATGGCCAGGCGCTGCTTCTCGCCCCCGGAGAGCCGGTAGCCGCGCTCCCCCACCATCGTGTCGAGGCCGTCGGGGAGAGACTCGATCAGGTCGTAGATCTGGGCGGCTTTTGTGGCCTCGATGATCTCCTCGTCGGTCACGTCGGGCTTGGCGTAAGCCAGGTTGGCCCGGATGCTGTCGTGGAACAGGTGCACGTCCTGCGGCACGGTTCCGACCGCATCCATCAGGCTCTGCAGGGTCAGGTCCTTCACGCTGACCCCGTCGACCAGGACCTTGCCCTCGGTGGTGTCGTACAGGCGGGGAACCAGCGACGAGATCGTGCTCTTGCCGGCTCCCGAGGGGCCGACCAGGGCAACCATCTGCCCCGGCTCGATCTTGAAGTTGACGCCTTTGAGGACCCACAGGTTCTCCTCCTCTTCGGCGTCGCCGTCGGTCCGGCCCTCCTCCAGCGAGGCGATCGAGACGGTGGGGCCCGCGGGGTAGCGGAACCACACATCCTCGAACTCGACCGCGCCCCTCGGCTCGACCAGGTCGACGGCGCCGAGGCGCTCCTGAATCGAGCTGGGGAAGTCCAGGACTTCGAACACGCGGTTGAACGATACGAGAGCAGTCTTGATCTCTATGGGGATGTTGCTGAGACCGGTGATGGGCCCGAACAGGCGGGCGAGGTAAAGCGAGAACGCTACGATCGTCCCGATCTCCAGCGTCCCCTGGATCACCATGCGTCCTCCCATCCAGTAGACGAGGGCGGAACCGATGGCAGCGGCGACGGTGAAGGTCAGGTAGAGGATCCGGCCGTACATGGCGGTCTTGACGCCAATGTCGCGCACGTCGGCTGCCTTGCCGGAGAACCGCTTGGACTCGGAGGAGTAGTTGCCGAACAGCTTGACCAGCAGCGCGCCGCCGACGTGGAAGCGTTCGGTCATCTGGTTGTTCATCGTGGCGTCCCTCTCCATGCGCTGCTGGACCAGCTTCTGCATGGCTTTTGCGACCTTCTTGGTCGGCAGGACGAAGAGCGGCAGCACCAGGAGCGAGATCAGGGTCAACCGGGGCTCGAGCGCAAACATGGCGGCGGCTGTGACGATCAGGTCGGCGACCACGGAGAGGGTGCCCGAGGTGGTCTCGGTGACCGCCCGCTGGGCGCCGATGACGTCGGTGTTCAGCCGGCTCATCAGGGCCCCGGTCTGGGTCCGGGTGAAGAATGCGATGGGGAGCCGCTGGACGTGGTTGAACAGCGAGACGCGTAGGTCGTAGATCAGGCCTTCGCCGATGCTGGAGGTCAGGTAGCGCATGCCGACGGCCACCAGGCCGGTGAGGGCCGCCAACCCCACCATCGCCAGGCTGAGCTGGGTCAGTAGCCCCAGGTCACGGTTGGGGAGGGCGTCGTCGATGATCGTTTTGATGATCAGCGGGTTCAGGACGGCGAGCCCGGACATCCCCAGGATGATTGCCATCAGCAGAACGAGGCGGGCCCGGTACGGCTTCGCGAAGAGGTAGACACGCTTGATCAAACCCTTGGGCAGCTTGACGTTGGCTGCGTCGCCCCTAGGTTGCGTCATTCTCCAAAGCTCATGTCCCATACATCCATTATGCGGTTGGGACTTGCGCTGTTTGTGAAAGAACCTTTTATGATCGGCCGGCGGGGTTCTACTACTTCGCCCCGGATCCCGTACTGAAGGAGGCGAGCATGGCAATGGAGGAGATTCCAGAGGAGCGCCCTCTCGACCCGACCAAGCTAATGCGTATCGCCAGCATGGTCCGGGAAGTTTTGGACGAGGCAAGGCGAATTCAGCCGACGAAGGAGGCCGCCGAGGAGCTGGCCGCCCTGTACGGCAGAATCAAAAAGCAGCTCGAGGAGGCACTTCCGGAGTTTCTGGTCACCGAGCTGGACGCCATGCAACTGGACCTGCCGTTTAAAGACGGAGCCACCGCCGAAGAGGTGCGTATGGCCTACTCCGCCCTGATCGGATGGATGGGCGGCCTCTTCCAGGGCCTGCAGGCGTCTTTCCAGGCGCAGGCAGCGGTGCAGCAGATTGAGCAGGGGCCGGCGATTGCCGACCTGCCCGGCAACACGAACGGCAAGCCGAAGCGCGAGGGGTATCTGTAGGGCCAGGCACCGGAGCTGCCGGGATGCCGGCCTGCCGGGCTGCCGGCCTGCCAGGTGCGGGCTGCCGGGATGCCGGCCTGCCGGGCTGCCCTACTGCCCTGCTACGCACTCCGGGGCGGCAAAACCACCGGGCTGTCGGGCCGCCGTCCGGGCGGTCAGCCAATGGGGCAAAGTTCGCCCCGCAACTCCTCAAGGGTCGTTTGTACGGCAAACGGCCCGTCCCAAAGCCAGTGGCCGAGTCTTCGTCCCAAGGCGTACCCATGGTGGGTCTTGAGGTAGTGGTGCCACCCGCATAGCCGG
>DASTUJ010000017.1 GCA_035759705.1 Actinomycetota bacterium
GTCGGGGTTGGAGTAGGCGCAGGTGGGGTGGGGGAGGGGGCAGGCGTTGGGGTGGGAGTGGGCGCCTTCGGGCACTGGCCCAGAAGCCTCTGTAGGAAGTTGCACGTCGTGGCCGGCGCGGTTGCGGCGTAGGCCGGGGTCGCGGAGCTGACCAAGGGGAACGCAGCGGCGACCACGAGCAGCGCAACGATCAATCGACGTTTCCTACCAGGCTGGGACATAAGAACGGTCTCCTTGAAAAGTGAAGCTGTCGTCCAGTGGACGGCGCGCCCGCGGGTGGTAACCAGTATTCATTTCATCGGCAGGAGTTTGCGCGATTTAAGGGGGATTGACTATCTGCCCGATCGGGCGCAGCGTGGCTTGGCTGCGTATCACAGGTGATACTATTGGGCTCTATGGCTGAAGTAACGATTCGGGATCTTAGGAACCACGGCGGCGAGGTCGTGGACCGGGTCGCCGCGGGGGAACGGGTCACAATCACCCGGGCCGGCAAGCCGGTTGCAGAGCTTCGGCCGATCGGCCGAGCGCGGCTTAGTGGAACGGCCGTCCTCGAGCGTTGGGCGCACCTACCTAAGGTCGACCCAGGCGATCTACGGTCCGATGTCGACCGGCTGATCGACTCCTCGCTATGAAACCCCGGCAGGGTGTCGGACTGCTCGACACCAGCACCTTGATCTTCCTACCTCAGCTCAACGATCCCTCGTCACTGCCCGCCGAGCCGGTTATCTCATGCATCACGCTCGCCGAGTTGGCAGTTGGACCGCTGGTGGCCGAAGGCTCCCGCGAGCAGGCCGCTCGCCAAGCCCATCTTCAGCAGGCCGAGGCTGATTTCGAGCCGCTGGTGTTCGATGCCGATGCGGCGCGGGCCTTCGGCCGGGTGTCAGCTTCGCTTAGGCGGGCGGGACGCAAGACCTCAGCACGGGCGTACGACGCGATGATAGCCGCCATCGCGATCGCCAACGGCATTCCGGTATACACCTGCAACCCGGACGATTTCGCAGGCATCGAAGACCTCGAGTTAGTGGCCATTCCGCACCCGGACGCCGCGCGGAGCTAAAAGAGCAGGTCGACCAGGCCCCGGCCGATGGTGTAGGCCCCGACCACCAGCAGGATCACCGCTATCAGTACCAGCGGCCCGACCCACCAGTCGGTGCCCCGCTGAAGGGGCGTGGCTTCGTCGGTGGCGTGGTAGACCGCCAGTGTCGTCCCATCTTCAGCCCGCAGCATTGCGTGAGCCTCTGCGTCGGCCTCAAGGTCGGAGGCGGCAACCAGTAGCTCGGTTATCTCGTCGTCGGTCAGCCGAACGGTGACCTCGTTCAGTGCCTTCCCGCGGTCATCCGTTAGTTCCACGCCCTAGTCATTCCCAAAGATGGGAGCCAGAAACGGGCCCATGGTGCCCACCAGCTGGAAAAGCGCCTCGGCCCGTGACTTGTCCTGGTCCAGGTGAGAGAGAAGGTCGACCCCCAGGTAGAGGGCGACCACGGCAAATGCTAGGGTCCTCGGGTTGACGGCGCTCTCAAAGATCGACCCGGTGACCAGGTCGGAGATCACTCCTTCGGTGAAGGCGATCCACGGCTCCATCCGGGCAACCACCTCGGGCCCCAGGTCGGGGCGGGCCAGGCTGCCGGCGACCATCTCCGAGATCACGGTGATGTGGCCCGAGACCAGGTCCTCCCGGTAGAGGCGGGTGGCGGTCTGGATCTTGTCGTCGACACTTTTTGCCTTGCCGATGGAGTCGCGGTACCGGCTCATGCGATCGGCGCTGGTCTTGTCCAGGGTCGCCAGAAGCAGGTCGTTGAGAGTGCCGAAGTGGTAGAAGATCAGGGCCTGGTTGAACCCTCCGCGGCGGGCGATCGCGCGGGCGCTGGTGCCGGCAAAGCCCTCCTCCTTGAGCGTGGAGAAGGCTGCGTCGACGATGCGGTCCTTGGTCGAGGCGGGCAGGTCTTCGCCGCCGACGACCTTCAGAACCGGTTGAGCTCGCTCCTTAGGCACCAGTCAATTCCTCCACATTCTGTCTTCCAGGTGCCTGCGCCGGGGTCACATTTGCGAATTCCCACCGATAGCCCATAATCCCTCTCGTTCAACTTAAGTGAGGCGGTTATGAGCGTAAACGAAATCGATGAACCCGGCGAAGACGAAGAAGACGACGAAGAAGACGTTCCCTTAGCCGCTGAAGAGGAAGCAAGCTTCGACGAGTTCCTTTCGAAGGCAGCCAAGGAAACCACCGACTCCGAAGAGGAGGAGGAGACTCTTCTCGATCTGACCCGTGAGGAGCGGCTGGAGTCACTTTCCATTCGAGCGGCTCCCAAGCAGCCGAATGAATTTGTATGCACTTCCTGCCGCCTGGTGAAACACGAGAGCCAGCTCGCCGACGCCAAGCGTGAGCTCTGTCGCGACTGCGTCTAACCGGACGGACGAACCTCCGGCGGCGACCGGCAAACGTCTCACCGACACCGGCAAGCTAACAAGCGTTCCCGCAGGTCTGCTGGCGGGCGCCCTATCAGGTGGGTTGTGTTTCCTGGCCTTCCCACCGGTCGATGCGTGGGTCCTGGCTCCCGTTGCCCTGATCCCGCTCGCCATCCACTTCTCGCTGGCGGGGAGGGGAGCGGTGGCGGCTTCCGGGGCGGCTTTCGGCCTGGTCTTCAACGGCCTGCTGCTCTACTGGATCCGCCTTTTCGGGCCGGCTCCCTACGTCGCGTTGACCATCGTCCAGACCCTCTGGATAGTCGCCGCCCTTCTGCTCGGCGTGCTGGTGCGGGACCGGATGCCCGAGCGGCTTCGCATCCTCGCGCTGCCGCTGGTCTTCTTGCTGCAGGAGTTCTTCCGATCGCAGATGCCGTGGGGCGGGTTCGCCTGGGGAGGGCTCGGCTACACCCAGCACAACAACCTGCCTGCGCTGAAGTTGGCGGCCTACACCGGCGTGTGGGGGCTCAGCCTCGCCGTCGCTTTGGTCAACTGCCTGCTTGCGTGGGCCTTCATGAACTATCGCACCGACCGGAAACGGGCGCTGGCTTTCGTGGGGGGAGTGGTGGCGCTTGCCCTGCTTCCCGGCCTGCTGCCGGTGTCGTCACCCGCAGGCGAGACCGCAAAGATCGCCATGGTGCAGGGCAACGTACCGCGCAACACCCTCGACCCGAACTCGGACGACGACATCGTCGTCGACAACCACCTGCGGCTGACCGAGGAGCTCGACGACGCCGACCTGGTCGTGTGGCCCGAGGGAGCCTTCGACGTGGACCCGCTGACGCGCCCCGATTACCGGGAGACACTTCTGGGCGCAGTCGAGCGGCAGGAGTCGCCGTTTCTCGTCGGCGCGATCCTCGGCTCCGGTACGGACGACGTGCGCAACAGCAGCCTCTTCATCAATGCCGACGGCACGCCGGGGGACTCCTACACCAAACAGCGCCTGGTTCCATTCGGCGAGTTCGTGCCGCTGAGGAGCTTCCTGCAGCCCAAGTTCGAGGAGATCAACCGCATCCCAGTCGACCTGTCGGCGGGTACCGAGGCAACCGTCTTCGAGATCCCCCAGGGCAAGTTCGCCTCGGTGATCTGCTACGAGTCGACCTACGCCGACCTGGTGCGCACCTTCGTCAACCGGGGCGCCCGCATGCTGGTGGTCTCGACGAACTTCAGCTCGTTCGACCTGAGCGCCGCCAGCGCCCAGCACGTCGCGTTCAGCCAGCTGCGGGCGGCGGAGCAGCGGATGTGGGTGGCGCACGCGTCGATCAGCGGCATATCGGCGGTGGTGGACCCGCAGGGGCGGGTGCTGGAGACCACAAACCTGTTCGAGCCGGCCGTGCTTACGCCGACGGTGCGGTTCGCCACCACGACAACGCCGTACGCGAAGCTCGGGGACTGGGTGCCGTGGGGGGCCGTTCTCGCAGTCATCGGCTCCCTGGTGGCGCCGTTCTTCCGCCGGCGGCCGAAACCGGAGAGCTAATGCGGCCCCAGCGGCCCGATGCGGTCCACCTTGCCGTTGGTTGACGCCCTCTTCTCGACCGCCTGCTTGCGGATGGCCGCAGCCGAAGCCTCCAGAAGCTCCTTCACCCGGTTCAACCGGTCCGACTCGGAACGCATCTCCAAAAGCTCCTGCTTGACGTCGATCCCCATGTGGAACCTGGAGGCCAGGGCGAAGGCCAGGCCGCGGTGGTCGGGGGAAGGCTCGTCGAACTCGACTCCGGTGGCGACCATCACCCGGCGATACTCGGCCAGGCATGCCTCGTACTCGGAGTCCGGGGGGAGGGGAGTGTCGTCCTCGACGGGGGAGACATCGGCGGTCAGGAATGAACGCTCTGACCGGACGTCCAGCAGGGTGAAGCGGTCGGTCCCCTGGACTACGATGTCGAGCTGCCCGTCGTCGTAGCGCTCGAGGACCTCGACCACCTCGGCCCTGGTCCCGACGTCCCGGGTCCCGCGGCTGTTGAGCAGGACGATGCCGAACTCGGACTCGGTGTCCAGGCACTCGTTGATGAGCTCCTTGTACCGCTCCTCGAAGATGTGGAGGGGAACCCGCTCTCCCGGGAGGAGCACCAGGCCCAGGGGAAACAAACCGATCTCAGGCATGGACTCATTCTGTCCTAAACCCGTGCCAACCAACCGTGTACAACCGGCCGGGTGAGCCATTAGTGTTCCGATCCGAGGGGTCGGACCTCCTGAATGGGAGAAGAAGTGGAAAGTTCCAAGCGGCGGGGGAGCCTGGTGCCGTTCCTGATCCTTCTTATTGTCCTGCTGCTGCTTGCGGTCGTCATCCTCTTCTTCCGAGGGGACCGAAGCACCCCGGCCCCGGCGGCGGCCCGGCAGGACGACTCGGTCGTCGCGCTGACGCTGCTGCAGCTGAACGACGTCTACGAGCTCACCCCGGTTGGCGGGGGCGCCGAAGGCGGGCTCGCCCGGGTTGCGGCGCTCCGCAACGAGCTGCGGCGAGAGAACCCCAACACGTTCACGGTCCTTGCCGGCGACCTGCTCAACCCTTCGGCGTTAAGCACCGCGGTGGTCGACGGGGAGCGCCTGGACGGGCGCCAGATGGTCGACGTGATGAACGGGATCCTCGACTACTCGACCTTCGGAAACCACGAGTTCGACCTAAGCCAGGACCACCTGACCAAACGTCTTGCCGAATCCAGGTTCGAGTGGTTTTCGAGCAATGTGACCGACACCTCCGGCCAACCGCTTCCCGGTATACCGAAGAACGTGGTCTTCACCGTCGAAAACGATGCGGGCGAGAAGGTGCAGGTGGGCATGTTCGGGGTGACCGTCGCAAGCCCCACCGCCGCTTACGTCCAGTACCAAAACCCCATCGAGACGGCGAGGGAGCAGGTGGCCGAGCTCCGGTCCGAAGCCGACATTATCGTTGCGGTCACCCACCTCCCGGTGCAGGACGACGTGCACCTAGTCCAGGCGGTTCCCGGAATCGACCTGGTGCTGGGCGGCCACGAACACGAGAACATGGAGCTTCTCCGGGGGCCGGATCTGACGCCGATCTACAAGGCTGACGCCAACGCCCGGACCGTCCAGATCCACGAGCTGAGGTGGGACACCGAAAAGGAAGAACTCTCCATCGTCTCCCTGCTCCGGCGAGTGACCGACGCCGACCCCGAGGACCCGGAGACCGCTAAGCAGGTGGACCGGTGGGTCGACGCCGCCTTCGACGGTTTCCGGAGCCAGGGTTTCGACCCCGAGCGGGTCGTCGCCACGGTGAACGAGGACCTGGATGGCCGGGAGTCGAGCGTTCGCAACCACCCGACCCGGCTCACCGACCTCATAGCCCTGAGCATGGTCCGGGCGGCCCCGAGTTCCGAGCTGGCGTTCTTCAACTCGGGCTCAATCCGCATCGACGACGTGCTGCCGCCCGGCGACGTGACCGAGTACGACATCATTCGCATTCTGCCCTTCGGCGGAACCGTCCAGCAGGCACAGATCAGAGGCGACGTGCTGAAACAGGTGCTGGACCAGGGGAGAACGGGCGGAGGAACCGGCGCCTTCCTCCAAACCGCCAACGTCGCCCTCAGCGACAACAGTTGGCTGGTCAACGGGGCTCCGCTCGATCCGGCAAGGAACTATTCGGTCGCGCTGAACGACTTCCTCTTGTCCGGCCGGGCCAACCTACCTTTCCTGACCCGGGACAACCCGGGCGTGACGAACGTCACGGACCACGGAGACGTCCGAAAGGCGCTCATCGCCGAACTCGAGGCGCTGCCGGAAGAGGTCGATCCGGCCGCCTGAGGCAATCCGATCGGCGTGCCAGAAATCGGGCGGCGTCTCGGCTGTGTTGACCCATACTTGCCCGGGTGGTCGAGCTACCAAATACGAAGAGAGACTCCGAATGAGCCCGAGGAGGTCGTGAGCCGGACGATAACCGGTCTGGCCCCACCCGCCTCCGCCGGAGGCTTCCTTGAAGCACTGAGCCCGACAAGTCCTCTGAACTAAGCCTATGCGCGTCCCTACCATGATCGTAAGGAGAAATCCCCATTTTCGGGGTCTAGGTAGACGGCAGCATATCGGTCGCCTATCTCCCAAGGCACCCCGTCGCAAACGGAAACCCGATTCTGGTCGGCCGATCCGGCCGGCTCACTGGCGTAAACCAGCTCGTTGTCCGGATCGATAAGAGCACACCGCGCTTCACCGGGGCGCTCGCTGACAAAAACGACGGGATGGAGACCCCGATTGTCCACCAGATCGCTGAACTGTAACTGGTCCGTCTGCGCGAACGCGTCCGGCTCCGCGCTTTCTATGAAGGCGCACTCAGCTCTCTTGAAGCAAGCGCGAGACCTTGGGCGGCATATTCACGGGGTCTCCCGCCGTTCGGGCCCTAACTGCAATAACAACCGGCCGGAGTGGTGCAACTCGCGGCGAGCAACCGCGCGTGGGAGAGCTAGCTAACGCTGGCGTCGACACAGGTAGCAGCCATCTGGAACATCACCCTGGTCTCCCCATACAACTGGTTCGGCGTAAGAGACGTCGTGCCTGGATTCGCTTAGTGAAAGAACTCCGAACTGAATCGCGAAGACACTTGCGAAGCCAGCAAGGACACCGGAAATCCCGCCAGCTGCGTCTGGAACTAGCAACGCAACGAGAAGAAGACCGCCAATCCCGACCGGCACCCCCGCAAGAATCACTGGATTCTCATTTCTGAACGAAGCCCGCTCCATGTGATAATCCGCGGGCTCTGGCGCGCCCCTAATCATGCAGCCCCTAAGGAGCACGACGATGAATGGTGCCATCACAATCGTGACGCCTGAAAGCATCAATGCAAAGGTGACGTACTGGAAGCTTCTGTCTTCCCCTAGAAAGAACGCAACGCCAGCTGCGGCGAAGCTCGGAATGAGGAGCATCCAAGCTCTCAGCTTGGCCCTTGATGCAACTTTTACCAAAGCCCGCTTTGTTCTCACTTCTTCTCCTGTCACTTGTTCCCACTTTGTAAGTGTTTCCATGACTTATCGTCTGCTTACCGACGACACGAGCGCAGAAGTACCAGCAGACACGACACTTACGCCCGCGACACATCCAGCAACGGGAACCAGACCTTTGGCTGCGAACTTCGCAGCGGTGCAGAATTTCCCAAGGTTCCCCACGGCAGTGCCGGCGACATCCTCGGCGCCGAG
>DASTUJ010000018.1 GCA_035759705.1 Actinomycetota bacterium
ATACATGGCCGGTACTAGCGACCCAGCAAGGCCGCGTTGGATGGCGGGCGTCATGCCCTACAAGGAAATGGGCTATTGGAAGCCCGAGTACGTCCCGGAGGACAGCGACATCATCGCCGCCTTCCGTATCACCCCGCAGGATGGGGTTGAGCCCGAGGAAGCAGCAGCAGCAGTCGCAGGTGAGTCTTCGACCGCTACGTGGACCGTGGTTTGGACCGACCGTCTGACCGCCCACGACAACTACCAGGCCAAGGCCTACAAGGTGATTCCGGTTCCCAACTCGAGCCCGCCTTCGTGGATTGCCTACATCGCCTACAAGCACGACCTCTTTGAGGAAGGCTCCATCGCCAACCTCACCTCCTCGATCATCGGTAACGTCTTCGGCTTCAAGGCCTTGAAGGCACTCCGCCTCGAGGACATGCACATCCCGCGGGAGTACATCAAGACCTTCCAGGGTCCCCCGCACGGCATCATCACCGAGCGCGAGATGGTCAACAAGTACGGCCGTCCTCTCCTCGGCGCCACCACCAAGCCGAAGCTGGGCCTCTCGCCCCGCAACTACGGCCGGGTGGTCTACGAGGCACTGCGCGGTGGTCTCGACTTCGTCAAGGACGACGAGAACATCAACTCGCAGAACTTCAACCGCTGGCGTGACCGCTACCTGTACTGCATGGAAGCCGTTCACCGTGCCGAAGAGGTAACCGGCGAGACCAAGGGTCACTACCTGAACGTCACCGCCGCCACCATGGAGGACATGTACGAGCGGGCGGAGTTCGCCAAGGAGCTGGGCTCGGTCATCATCATGATCGACCTCACCATCGGCTTCACCGCAATGACCTCGATGAGCCACTGGGCACGTGCCAACGGCCTCATCCTGCACCTTCACCGTGCCGGATACGCCACCTACGCACGTCAGAAGAACCACGGCGTCAACTTCCGGGTTCTGTCCAAGTGGTGCCGGATGCTGGGTGTCGACCACATCCACTCGGGCACCGTCGTCGGCAAGCTCGAGGGCGACCCGAACGCAATTCAGGGCTACTACAACACCCTGCGTGAGGACAAGGTTCCCGCCAACGCAGTCCAGGGAATCTACTTCGACCAGGACTGGGCGCACATGCCTGGCGTGATGCCGGTTGCATCCGGTGGTATCCACGCCGGTCAGATGCACCAGCTTCTGCACTACCTGGGCGAGGACGTCGTCCTGCAGTTCGGTGGAGGCACCATCGGTCACCCCATGGGTGTTGCCGCAGGCGCAACCGCAAACCGGGTAGCCGTCGAAGCAATGATCCAGGCTCGCAACGAGGGCCGGGACTACTACAAGGAAGGCCCGGACATCCTGAAGAAGGCTTCCAAGACCTGTTCCCCGCTGGCTTCCGCGCTGGAAGTTTGGGGCGACATCACCTTCGACTTCGAGTCCACCGACGTGCCGGACGTGCTGGAGCTGCCGACCCCGGTCAGCTAAAACACAGTTGGGGGGCTCCGGCCCCCCAACGACCCCCCGAAGGCCGAATCAAGGACAACAACTTTTCAGGAGAACAAGACAATGCCAACTGGACTAAAGATCACCCAGGGGACGTTCTCTTATCTGCCGGACCTATCGGAAGATGAGATTCGTGCTCAGATTCAATACGGGATCGACAACGGCTGGGCCGTGGCCATCGAGTACACCGATGACCCGCACCCTCGCAACTCCTACTGGGACATGTGGGGTATGCCGATGTTCGACCTGGAGGACGCCGCCGGCGGTATGCACGAGGTGACTCGTTGCCGGGAGGCTTTCCCCAACCAGTACATCAAGGTCAGCCTGTACAACCCCAAGTTGACCAAGCAGACCATCGCACTGCAGTTCATCGTGAACAGGCCGAAGCACGAGCCTGGCTTCCGCCTGGTCCGCCAGGAAAGTAACGACCGGGTTATCCGGTACACGATGGAGCCGTACGCCGCCGGCCAGCCCCACGGCGACAGGTACGCAGACTAAAAAGCAGTACGCAGCATGTTTACGGGACGGGGGAAGCGAGGAATCGCTTCCCCCGACCTATAAATAAAAAAAGCAGGTACACAGTTACCCGGGCACTAGGAGGACCGACGTGGCGCAGGGCATAACACCGGAAAAGTTGATTTCACCCCCCTCGCAGGGAACGGGCATGTACAAGGGCGACAGCAACTTTGACGACCGCTTTGGTGCCCAGACGACTCCCGAAGAGTTCCAGGAGCTCAAGGACCCGCTCCGTGAGATCCCCGACGACCTCGAGGTCGACGCGCAGAAGCTGTTCACGGAAAGCAAAGTCAAAGACGTGCTGCACCAGCTGGACAGCGAGCTCGTGGCTCTCGAGAACGTCAAAGAGCGGATTTCCGAGATCGCCCACCTACTTTTGATCGACAGGCTTCGCCGCAGC
>DASTUJ010000019.1 GCA_035759705.1 Actinomycetota bacterium
CCTCTAGATTCCGGGAACGGGCAGGTCCACAAAGGGTACCTCCGGCACGATCTGGGACGGCAACTCGGGCGCCGGCGCTTCCAACATCGAAGGCTCAGGCGCAACGGGGGTGGGAGGTCGCCGCTTTGGCCGAACCACCGCCGGCTCTCCCGCCGGCGCGGCGAACTTCGCAGGATTGGTTCCCTCCAGCGCCTTGGTCATGAACCCGGCCCAGATGGTCGCCGGGAACGACCCGCCCGTCACCCGCCTGCCGTGCACGTTGGTCATCAGCGGGATTTTCCCCGAGGAATCCGGGGGGAACCCGACCCACACCACTGCGGTCAGATCCGGCGTGTAGCCGGCGAACCAGGCGTCGGCATGGTTCTGGGTGGTGCCGGTCTTGCCGGCCGCGCTGAAACCGGTCTTTGCGCCGGTTCCTGTCCCTCTTTGAATAACCCCCTGAAGTACGGAGGTGACCTGGTGCGCGGTTGCCTCGGCCATGGCAGGCCGGCTACTGGGCTCGATCTCCTTCAGGATCTCTCCGGTCGGAGATTCGACGCGGCTGATGACAATGGGTTCGGGACTGGCGCCCCCTGCGGCGAAAGTGGTGAACCCCCGGGCCATCTCCAGCGGTGTGACCGGCGTGGTGCCGAGCGTGAGAGCGCACCCCTTGTCGGCTTCGGGGATCGCGATGCCGGCTTTTCCGGCAAGCTTGATGAAGTCATCGGGCGAGACCAGCTTGTTCATGATCTGGGCGTACACGGTGTTGACGGAGTTGATGGTTGCGCCCGCCACGTCGAGTGTTCCGAATCCTGCGCCGCCGAAGTTGGAAACCTTCCAGGGCGTACCGTCCCCGTTCCGGCAACGGGGAGAGCCGATTGTTGTCTGCGAGGGCCCGGAGAACGTAGAACGGATCGAGCCGCCGTTTTCGATGAGGGCGGCCAGAGCGAACGGCTTGAACGCCGACCCTGCCTGACGGCCGCTGCCGTCGTCGGGACGGGAGTTGGCGGCGAAGTTGTGTCCGCGGGCCCTGGCCGGGTCTGCAACGTCCCGGCCGCCGACCATCGCCCTCACATTGCCCCTGGTGTCCATCGCCACCAGGGCCGCCTCGGGATCGCCCTCGAGGTTCAGCGTGGAGCTGACCGATGCTTCGGCTGCAGCCTGCATCTTGGGATCCAGGGTGGTGTGGATCACCATGCCACCGGTCGTCACCTCCGCCTTCGTGTAACCAAATTCCGGCGTTTGAAGAAGTCGCCGGACGTGCTCGATGAAAAACCCCGCCCGGGCGGTGTCGAACTCGCCGGGACCGAACCTGAACTCATTCACGATGTCTTCCGCCCTGGCCTTCCTAGCGGCCGCCCCGTCGATGAACCCGGCTCGCTCCATGTCGCTCAACACCTCGTTGCGGATCTGAACGACCGCCCCCGGGTTGTCCTCGACCTGGAAACGGCGGGGTGCCCGCAGCACTCCCGCGAGATATGCGGACTGGCCGAGAGTCAGGTCCAAGGCCTTCTTTTTGAAGTAGGTCTGAGACGCCGCCTCAACTCCGTAGGCCCGGCGTCCGAAAAAGGCGTTGTTGAGGTAGAGCTCGAGAATCTCGTCTTTGGACAGGCGCTCCTCGATCTTTTTGGCGGCATCGATTTCTTTAGCCTTGCGGGACATCGAGCGGCTCGTGCCGACCTCCTCCACATAAGCGCTCCGAGCGTACTGCTGGGTGATGGTGGAGCCTCCCTCGGCAACGCGCCCAGAGACAACGTTCGCCCAAAGCGCCCGCAACATGCCCCGGTAACTAACGCCATCGTGTTCGTAGAAGGTTCGATCTTCGGTCGCGACCACTGCGTCGCGAAGGTAACGGGAGACCTTGTCGAGCGGGATGTCTTCACGGTTCTGCTCCCCCCGGAGGATCCCGATCACGTTCCCGTCCTTGTCGAGCACCCGGCTGGCCTGCACAACCGGGGCGGCGGAAACCGATGAAGCCGCCGCAACGTCGACGGCGGCAAACATCACCACGGGGATCAAGAGGGCGACCGCCAGCACGATTGTGGTTCCGGCGAGGAGCCAACCCCACTGGGTAGGCCTGCCGGCGACAACCAACCGCGTCTGCACCTGGGCGAACGCCGGCCGGGCGTACTCCTCCACCTTTGTCCAGGCGGCGGGGCGGGGCCGGGCGACGGGCAGGGGCGGCTGCCCGCGTTGAGCCGCGTCCTTCGCAACGGGTGGACTGTAGCGCAGCGGCAAAGACATCGACGACCGAGCACCCGGTTCTTTGGGGGTGCTTGCAGCGCCGAGCGTGGGATTCGAACCGTCCGTTGTGACGTTGCGCCACATGTGTTGCCTCCGATGCACATCTAGGATGCGTCACCGGGTACCAGAGTGCGCTTGGCCAGCAAGCCAGGACCTGGGGTTAGTCTTTGGGCGCTTGGGGATTACTCCAAGGGTAGCGCACAAATCGATTTGGGAGGCCGCAGCTACCCGGACCGACCGGCCCGGATTGCCCGGGCCTCCTCCACGTAGGTGACAACCGCCGTCAGCCGCCGGGGGTCGAACCCCATCGCTCCACCGACGTGAGCGCTTACGGCCTCCTTTTTTTCACTCCAGAGCCGGGCGGCGGACTCCAGCAGGTCCGGGTCCCGGCCGGTGAAGCTCGTGCCGATCTCGTCCCACCGGGCCGACATTGCCTGGACCTCGGCGTCCGCCGCCGGGGTGCCTGCCTGAAGCTTTTCGTTCAGGTCCTTGAACAGGGCCACCCACTCGGCCCTGAGGCCGGCGTCCTTTTCGGTTCCCAGGCTCTCGCGCCGGTCGACGATCCTCTGCTTTTGTTCGTCGGTGAAGTATCCCTCCAGCATCGTGTGTACCTCCATGCTTTTGAGTAGCAGGTCCGGTCCGGCCCTGCGGCCGTCCATCCGGTTCAGCAGCTTGCGTACCTCGGCGATCGTGCCGGCCAGCTCCACGGCCTTCGACTCCATCCGGTCGAGCTCCGCCCGCAGCACTCCCTGAAGCGCTTCAGGGTCATCGGCCGGGGCCTCGAGCACCCGTCTTACGTCCTCCAGCGACAGCCCCAGGCGCCGGAGCGCCCGGATTCGAAGCAGCCGCCACAGGTCGTTCTCCGAGTAGCGGCGGTGGCCGGAATCGGTTCTCTCCCGTGCCGCCAGCAGACCAATTTGGTCGTAGTGTCGTAGCGTTCGAACCGTCAGCCCGGCGTCCCGGGCCATCTCGCCGATGCTCCAACGCCGATCGTGCACGCTCATGGGTCGATGGTAGAACCGGACGTTACGTCAGGTGCAAGTGCTTTCTCGAAAAGTACGGTGCTGGTAACAAAACGCGATCCGGGGGACACTGAGGGCCCGTGACGTACCCGCCCTTCGAGCCCCGCGACCCCAGGTTCGACCAGACTGCGGTCCTCTACCCCGACCGGCCGGACCTGTACCCCCCGGGCCCGCCTCCCCCGCCCCTGCCCCCGTACCGCCGCCGCCGCAACTGGGGCCGCCGGGTCGTGACGGGCATTACCATCCTGCTGCTGGTTGCTCTGGTCGCCGTGACGGCCGGCGGGTTCTACTTACAGTCCCGCCTCAAGGACGTACGTCGCGTGACCCCCGCCGGCCTGACACCGGCCTCGGGCAGGGCGATGACGGTGCTGATGGTCGGGTCCGACAGCCGCACCGGCCTGGAGCCCGGGCAGGAAAGCTTCGGCACGATCGCCGGGCAGCGCAGCGACGCGATCATGCTGCTTAGGGTCGACCCGTCGGTCGACCAGGCCACCGTGCTCTCCATTCCCCGGGACCTCTACCTGCCGATCGCTGGGACCGGCAAGAGCAACCGCATCAACACCGCCTACGCCGGGGGACCGGACCGGCTGATCCAGACCATCACCGCAGGGCTCGGAATCCCCATCGACCACTACGTCGAGGTCAACTTCGACGGGTTCCGGGGCATCGTCGACGCGATCGGCGGCCTCAACATCAACTTCCCGGCGCCGGCGCGGGACATCCTCGCCGAGCTGAACGTCCCCACCGCCGGCTGCGTTCACCTCGACGGCAGGCAGGGGCTTGCCTACGTGCGAAGCCGGCACTACGAGTTCCTCGAGAACGGCAGGTGGAAGACCGACCCCACAAGCGACTTCGGGCGCATCAACCGCCAGCAGGACTTCATCCGCCGGATGATCAAAAAGGCGATCTCCGCGGGAGCCCGCAACCCGTTCACCGCCAACAAGCTGCTGAACTCCTTCGTCGAGGAGGTGGTCCTGGACAGCGAGATGGGGACCACCGACCTCCTCCGCCTGGGCATGAGCTTCCGCTCGCTGGGGGACGGCGGCATCGAGATGCTGACCATCCCAACCGTGGGCGCCCGGGTGGGCGGGTCGTCGGTGCTCAAGATGAAGGAGCCCGATGCATCAGGCATGATCGACAGGTTCCTGAACCCGCCGCCCAAGGTCGAGGCGCCGGAGGCGGAGGCACTGAGTCCGGGCGACGTGAAGATCCAGGTCCTGAACGGCTCCGGCCGGCCGGGCGAAGCGGGCGCCACGCTGACCAAGCTGGGCAAGATCGGATTCGTGGGGGCCGGCACCAGCGACGCGCCGGCCCGCACCAACAGCCTCATCCGGCACGCCAAAGGGGCGGGGGCCAAGGCGGCGCTGCTCCAGGGATACGTGGTCGGAGCGAGCGAGATTCAGGAGGACGTGTCGGTTAAAGGAAGTGATGTGGTGCTGGTGACCGGCAAGAGCTTCGGCGGCATCCGCACCACACCCGAGGCGCCGGCAGCCGCTGCTGCGCCTCCCGACCCGGCTGCGGAGTGCCTGGCGTAGGGGGTGCTACCCCCGGTCGTACCGTGGTAGCATCATCCCTTGAAACTGAGCGTCAGCCTTTCCAAAGAGGACGTCGAGTTCCTCGAAACCTATGCTCAGGCACAGGGCCTTCCGTCACGTTCCGCCGTGTTGCATAAGGCGATTTCCGTACTCAAGTCCAGCGTCCTTGGTCCGGCATACGATCAAGCTTGGCAGGAGTGGCGGGATGACGAATCGGGTGAAGTCTGGGATACCGCCATTGGGGACGGTCTTGCAAATGATGCGGCGCGGTGAAATACGGTGGGTCGACATGAATCCCTCGAAGGGCTCTGAAGCGTCAAAGCGGCGACCAGCGGTTCTCGTAAGCAACGACGCTGCCAACTCGACGGCGAGTCGCCTGGGCCGGGGGGTCGTCACGATCGTTCCGATCACTTCCAACGTCGAGCGGATCTACCCGTTCCAGGTCCACCTCAATGCTGGCCCGTGCGGTCTATCCACTGATTCCAAGGCTCAGGCGGAGCAGGTTCGCAGCGTGTCGGTTGAACGGGTTGGGTCGGTTCTTGGAACCGTCCCTCCACAGTTGATGCAGAAGGTCGACGATGCCCTGAGGCTCCACCTGGCTCTGTAGAACCTCAGACCTTCTCCGGCTCCGCCGTCTCGTATGAGCCGTCGGCGGTCCGCACGATGACGTGGCCGTGCTCGTCGCCGGTCCTCGGGGCCCGTCCCTTCAGCTCCTTGCAGATCTTGTAGGTGGCGATGCCGGCCACCAGCGGGAAGACGAATGCCATGACCTGCAGGCCCTGCGTGACCCTCTCCAGCGGCAGGTTGAACAGGCCGGCTATGACGTCGTTGCCTCCGGCGACGAAAAGCACCGCGTAGAACGACAGGCCCGCCACACCCAGCGCCGTCCGGACGGGCACGTCCCGCGGCCGGTTCAACAGGTTGTGCGGCTGCCTGTCCTTGGTGAACTTCGCCTCGATCCACGGCCAGGCGTACAGGATGTTGAATGTCAGGCCGGGGATCAGCAGTCCCGGGAAGAACGGGTTCGGGATGGTGAACCCGAACGCCCTCACCTCCCACGGCGGCATCAGCCTGAGCGCCCCCTCCAGCCATCCGAGGTACCAGTCGGGCTGGGCCCCGGCGCTCACCCGAGCGGGGTCGAACGGACCGTAGATCCACACCGGGTTGATCTGGAACAACCCGGCCAGCAGGGTCACCGTCGCCCCGGTCAGGAAGAACAGCGCTCCGGCCTTGACCGCGTAGGTCGGCCACATCCGGGTGCCGACGATATTCTGCTCGGTTCGCATCGGTCCCGGGAACTGGGTGTGCTTCTGCCGCCACACCATCGCCAGGTGCAGTCCCAGCAACAGGCCGATCGCCCCTGGGATGATCAGGATGTGGATGACGTAGAGCCTGGAGAGTATGTTGCCGAACGGGAACTCTCCCCCGAACACCAGGAACGCCAGCCAGGTCCCCACGACCGGGATCGAAAGGGCCACCGAGTACGCGATGCGCAGGCCGGTCCCACTGAGCAGGTCGTCGGGCAGGCTGTAGCCGCTGAACCCGGCAAGCAGGCCGAGGGTCAGCAGGGTCAGACCGATGATCCAGTTCAGCTCCCGGGGCTTGCGGAATGCGCCGGTGAAGAACACCCGCAGCATGTGCACCACCAGGACCGCCATGAACATGAGAGCCGACCAGTGGTGGATCTGGCGCATGACCAGGCCGGATCGGACCTCGAAGCTGATCTCGAGGAGCGACTCGTACGCCTGCGACATGTGGACGCCCCGAAGCGGCGTATAGGGCCCGCTGTAGATGACCTCCCGGGCCGAGGGCGAGAAGAAGAACGTCAGGAAGATGCCGGTCCCGATAAGGATCAGGAACAGGTAGAGCGCGATCTCGCCCAGAAGGAACGACCAGTGGTCGGGGAAGATCCGCCGCAGCGTCTTCTTCGAGAACCCGGTGATCCGCAGCCGTTCGTCCAGGAACCGGACCGCCTTTTGGACGATCATCGGTTCATGTTCCAAAAGGCCGGGCCGACCGGCTCGGGAAAGTCGTCGGTGGCCACGATGTAGCCCTCGTCGTCGACCTCGATCGGCAGTTGGGGCAGCGGACGGGTCGCCGGGCCGGCGATCGGCTTGGCGCCGTCCAGGACGTCGAAGGTCGACTGGTGGCAGGGGCAGAACAGGTCGTGGGTGGCCACCCGGTAGAGGCCGACGGGGCACCCTGCGTGGGTGCAGATCTTGGAGTACGCGATCAGGCCTTCGGCCGTCCCCTCCTGCGATGAAAGCTGGGCCGGGTCGACCCGGATCAGGACGGTTTGCGAGTCCGCCTGGTCGGTCTGCCCCTCGGGGAACACCGTCAGAACGCCCTCGACCGCCAGGTCGGTGGCCCTGACCAGCTGGCCGTCCTCACGGACCAGGCGGCTCCCTTTGCGCCAGGCCGTGCGCAGTAGCGAGGTGCCCGGGCTCGGCCCCAGCGAGCGGATCGGGAAGACCAGCGCCAGGCCCATCGCCCCGGCGGCTGCGCCCAGCATCCGAAACAGGAACTTGCGGCGCCCGAACGACTCCTCCCAGCCCTCGGCGACCACCTCGGCTACCTCGTCCTCGTCGCCTGGGGGCGGGGCGTCCTCGTAGTCGCCGACCTCGGGGCCCTTGGACATAAGCTTCCCCGCCCACTCGGCCAGGCCGTAGCCCAGGCCGCCGAGCGCGAGGGCGAGCAGGATCCCCTCCGCCTGCACGTTTCCGCCGAGGATGTAGACCACCGCCAGGGCCAGGCCGGCCAGCGTGCTCAGGCCGAACGCCAGCGCAATCCGCCGTACCGCCCGGACCTCTTCCCTGCTCGTCTCGTTCACTCTTTTTCTCCGACAAACCGGCAGATCAACACAAACAACCCGATGCCCACCAGCCACGCCACCGCGCCCTCGGCGATGGGTCCGATACGCCGCATCCCGAGTCCGCCCGGATCGGGCACATCACGAAGATAGTCCAGATAGCGGGCGATGGAGTTGGCATCCTTCTCGCTGAGGGTCTGCTCCTGGAACACCGGCATGGCGCCGGGCCCGATTCTCATGGCCTCGACGACCTCCACCGGCGTCGAGTGGCTGAGCGACGGGGCTTCAAGGCCGGCTCCGACCGCCCCGCCGGCGCCCGCCGAGCTGTGGCAGGCCCCGCAGTTCTCGGAGTAGAGCTGCTGGCCGAGGACTAGGTCGCCGTCGTCAACGTCCACGTCCGGGATCTCCGGACCGTTCCCCAGGGAGGCGACGTAGCTGGAGATCTGCCCGATCTGCTCCTCGTCGAAAGCCGCCGGCTTGCGCACCGGCTGGCGTCGTGGGTCGTCCAGCGGCATACGGCCGGTGGAGAGCATGAAGTGTGCGCCGGCGGCCCCGGAGTCGGTGACCGCCGGACCGAGGTTGGTTCCGACGCCCCCTGCGCCGTGGCAGCTTGAGCATGCGTTCTCGAACAGGGCCCGGCCCTCCTCGACCTCGTCCGGGTCGGGTGTCGCCGCCGAGGCCACGCCGGCAAGGCTGGTTAACAAGATCGCTCCGGAAAACACCAGAGCCGTCACCCGTCGAGCGGCCCTCATTGGACGAAGAAGAGGGTAACGAAGAGCAGGATCCACACCACGTCGACGAAGTGCCAGTAGTAGGAGATTGCCTCCAGCGGTCCGTGCTCGACCCGGCCCGAGCGGCGCATGAACGCCAGCATCAGCGCCATAGCAGCCAGGCCGCCCAGCACGTGCAGGCCGTGGAAGCCGGTCATCAGGTAGAAGAGTGAGCCGAAGGCGTGGTCGGACATCTCGAACTCGAGGTTGGACCACTCGAACGCCTGGTTGGCGATGAACAGCCCGCCGAGGACCAGGGTGACCATGACCCAACGGACGACGCCGTTCAGGTCGTTGCGGACCGCGGAACGTTCCGCCAGGTAGATGGTGAGGCTGGATGCGACGAGGACCAGCGTGAAGATCGTCCCGAGGGTGGGTTCGAGGTGGACGCCCTCCCCCGGCCAGGGCTTCGTGTTGGCCTTGAGGGTGAAGTAGGCGGCGAACAGGCCGCCGAAGAACATGACCTCCGACCCGAGCCAGATCACCATCCCGGCTGTGGTCAGCCTGGGCCTGGTGGGTGCGTGGTCGACAGCTTCGGCGGAACTCAAAATTGCTACCGGGGCACCTTTCTGGCGTACTGACTACTCGTCCACGACGATCGTACCAGCGTGCGGCGGCCCCCACCGTTTAGGCTGGTCGGATGCGCACAGCCGAGTTAAAATTCCCATGGGTCTGACCGAACAGCTCGGCGCCATCGTCCCATCGACCATCCGGGAGCGGGGCCGGGAGCTCCACCACCGCGGGGCGGTTCACATCTACCGGGCGAACGACCTGGAGGTCAGGGCCTACGTGATGGGAAGCCGGATGTACCCGGTCGACATCTCCAGCGAGGACGGCGAGCTCCGCGTCGAGTGCGGCTGCCCCTACTTCGAGGGCGACGCCGGCATCTGCAAGCACCTGTGGGCCGCCTTCCTGGCCGCCGACGCCGCCGGCTACCTGTCGACCGAGACAGCTCTGGACACCGACGACCTGGGGGACCTGGAGCTGGGCGACGAGGACCTCGCCCGCACGCTGGAGACCTTCCGACAACAGACGCCTCCCGGCCCCCGCTACGACGCCTGGGCGACCCAGCTCCGGGCGATCCAGGCGGCGCAGGACCGGCTGTCCACCGGCAAGGTCACCAAACAGCGGGAGATCTTCTACCTGGTCGACGTGAACAGCACAGTCACCGCCAACCAGCTGACCGTCGACATCGTCTACCGGGAGGCCCGCAAGGACGGCTCCTGGACCGCCCCGAAGCCGTTCTCCATCGCCGCCGCCAAAATCGCCGCCCTCAAGAACGGCCAGGACCGGCAGGTCCTGTCGATGATTCTCGGCACCGCCGACCCCTGGTCAAGCAGCCACGGCTACTACGGCTACAGCCGCGACCGCTCGATTCCGGGGACCGGGGTCACGATCCCCGCGTCGATGACCGACGTGGTGATCCCCCTCATTTGCAGAACCGGCCGGGGCCGCCTGCTGACCGTCCTGGCGGACGAGCCGGTGACGCTGACCCTGGACGAGGGGCCCCGCTGGGAGCTGTGGATCGAGATGAAGGGCGGGTCTGAGGAGGACGGCTTCCGGGTGCAGGGGTCGCTCCGGCGCGGGGAGGAGACCATGCCGCTCACCGAGCCGGCCCTGCTGCTCCCCGGCGGGTTCGTGCTCGGCCGGGACGGCGTGGTCGCCGGGTTCGAGGACTTCGGGGCGTTCAGCTGGGTCCCCCTCCTGCGCCGCCAGGGAGCGATCCTGGTGCCGCCCGGCCAGGCCGACGAGTTCTTGAAGCAGCTGGTCAAGATGCCGCGGGTGCCTAAGGTCAAGATCCCGCCCGACCTGGAGTACGCCGAAGTCCAGGGCACCCCGATCCCCTACCTACAGATCAAGCGGCAACCCAAGAACGCCTGGTCGAGCAAGCAGGATCTCGTGGTGACCCTGAGCTTCGAGTACGAAGGCGAGGTCATCTCCGGCCGGGACGCCGTCCGGGGGGTGCTGAAGCGCGACCCCAGGCGGCTGATCCTCCGGGACCGGGAGGCGGAGGAGGCTGCCGGCATCACCCTGAAGGAGCTGGGCGTAAAGCCCAACTCCCGCGGCGAGCTGCAGTTGACCGCCCGGAACATGCCCGGCACCGTCAGATCCCTGACCCAACTCGGCTGGCGGGTGGAGGCCGAAGGCAACCTGTACCGCACCGCCGGCCTGTCGCAGGCGAACATCAGCTCCGGCATCGACTGGTTCGAGCTCCAGGGGCAGGTCACCTTCGGCGACCAGGTCGCAACCCTGCCCCAGCTGCTCGCGGCCGTCCGGCGGGGAGAGGACTTCATCCGGCTGGGCGACGGGTCGATCGGACTGGTTCCGGAGGAGTGGATCGAGCGGTTCGCCACGGTGGCCGGCCTCGGCACCATCGAAGGCGACGGCCTGCGTTTCAAGCTCACCCAGGCCAGCCTGCTGGATGCGCTGCTGGCCGCCCAGCCCGACATCGAGGTCGATCGGGTCTTCGGCCGGATGCGGGACCGCCTGCGCTCGTTCGACGGGGTCGTGGCGCTGCACGAACCGCCCGGGTTCCAGGGGGAGCTGCGCGAGTACCAGCGGGAGGGACTGGGCTGGTTCGGCTTCCTGCAGGAGTTCGGGTTCGGCGGCTGCCTGGCCGACGACATGGGCCTCGGTAAGACGGTGCAGGTGCTCGCTCTGCTGGAGGCCCGCCGGGAGATGCGAGAGACCGGCTCCCTGACCGCCGGCCCCTCGCTGATCGTCGTGCCCCGGTCGCTGGTCTTCAACTGGCAGGCCGAGGCCCAGCGGTTCGCCCCCAAGCTTCGGATCCTCAACCACACCGGCGCCCGGCTGGCGCCCGGGTCGCACTTCGAGGAGTACGACGTGATCCTCACCACCTACGGCACCCTGCGCCGGGACGCCGCCCTGCTAACCGAGGTCCAATTCGACTACGCCATCCTGGACGAGGCACAGGCGATCAAGAATGCCACCACCGCCTCCGCCAAGGCCGCCCGTCTGCTGAAGGCCGACCACCGGCTGGCCCTCAGCGGCACGCCTATCGAGAACCACCTCGGCGAGCTGTGGAGCCTCTTCGAATTCTTGAATCCGGGCATGCTGGGTGCTGCGAAGGTCTTCGCAAACATGGTCTCCGACCGCACGCTCGACTCCGGCGGCAAAAAGGCCCTGGCCCGGGCGCTGCGGCCGTTCATCCTGCGCCGCACCAAGGAGCAGGTGGCCAAGGACCTACCCCTGAAGACCGAGCAGACCCAGTTCTGCGAGCTGGACGGGCCGCAGCGCAAGCAGTACGACGAGCTGCGTGACCACTACCGGAGGGATCTGTTGGAGCGGGTCGACCGCGAGGGGATGGCCAAGTCGAAGATGTTCGTCCTCGAGGCTCTCCTTCGGCTGCGCCAGGCGGCCTGCCACCCGGGGCTGATCGACCCCAGCCGGGCAGGCGAGTCCAGCGCCAAGCTCGACGTGCTCCTGCCGCAGCTGATGGAGGTCGCCGAGGAGGGGCACAAGGCGATCGTCTTCTCCCAGTTCACCAAGATGCTCGGCATCGTCCGGCCGAAGCTGGACGAGGAGAAGATCGTCTACGAGTACCTGGACGGCCGGACCCGTGACCGCCAGGCGCGGGTCGAGCGGTTCCAGAACGACCCGGACTGCAAGTTGTTTCTGATCAGCCTGAAGGCGGGCGGCCTGGGGCTGAACCTCACCGCCGCCGAGTACGTCTTCCTGCTGGACCCCTGGTGGAACCCGGCCGTCGAGGCGCAGGCCATCGACCGGGCGCACCGTATCGGCCAGGTGAACCCGGTCTTCGCCTACCGGCTGATCGCCAAGGACACCGTGGAGGAGAAGGTGCTGCAGCTGCAGGACTCCAAACGGGCCCTGGCCGATGCGATCATCGGCGCCGACAACAGCCTGATCCGGCAGATCGGCCGGGAGGACCTGGAGCTGCTGCTCTCTTAGGACTCAGTACGGGGTCTGCCCCCCGAATACCAGGTCGATCCGCCGCTTCTTCAAGGCCCGCTCGTCGTCGCACAACTGCTCGATCTCCGCGACCACGTCGTCGGACACCCCCAGCGCCGACGCGATCCGCCGCACGGACGCCCGCTCCTCGTCGTCGTAGTCGTGGTCGGCATGGGAGGCTCGAATGGCGTCGAAGACGGCCACCCTCCCCCACGTGTTCGCCACCGGCATGTTGCGTGCGAGGATGTCGGCGACGTTTTCGCCGGCGTCGTATGCCTCCAGGGCGTCGACCGTCGCCTGGGGCGCTCCGCACGCGGCCCCGTAGCCGATTACCCACTCCTTCTCGGCTTGCCCAAGCTCCCCGTCGGCCCGGGCGGTAACCATGATGGTTTTCAGGTAGTCGACCCGGTCGTCCTCGGGAACCCCGTCCGGGAAGTCCCACATCTCCCGAAGCAGCCACAATCCGCCGGCCCGGTGTGCGTCCATCCTCCTACCTCCGATCAGCCGATTTGGGGCACAGAACCTACCGCTATTCGCCAGGCTGCTCAATGCCCCGAGGCCGCCCGCGGCGGTTAAATTGCTTGGTAATCTGACGTCCGGGGTAGGAAACAAGGAGATGACACCGATCATTAACGCGCCCAAAGCCGCCACCAACGGCCGAACCACCGTCCCCGGCAACTTCTCGGCGGACCTGGCTGTGGTGGCAAGAGGCGAACACCACGACCCCCACACCGTCCTCGGGCACCACGTCTCCGACGGGCGTTCCTACGTCAACGCCTTCCGTCCGGGCGCAACGAAGATGCGCGTTTTGATCCCCGGGGCCAAGCCGGTCGAGATGCAGCGCCTGGAGGAGGGGGTCTTTGCCGCCGAGGCCACCCCGGCCTGGGACAACCCCGAGCCCTACCTGCTCCAAACCGAGTACCCGGACGGAACCGTCGTCACCATCGACGACCCGTACCGCTTCCCGCCGACCGTCGGTGAGCTCGATGTGTTCCTGCACGGCGAGGGCCGCCACCACGACCTGTGGAACGTCATGGGCGCCCACCCCCGGGTCCACCAGGGCATCGCAGGGACTTCGTTTGCCGTCTGGGCGCCCAACGCCCGCTCGGTACGGGTGATCGGAAGCTTCAACCTGTGGGACGGGCGTATCCACCCGATGCGCTCGCTCGGCGGCTCCGGAGTCTGGGAGATCTTCATCCCCGCGGTACGCCCGGGCGACCTGTACAAGTTCGAGATCCTGAACGCCGCCGGGCACCTGACGACGAAGGCCGACCCGTTTGCCTTCGCCGCCGAACTGCCGCCGGGGACCGCCAGCATCGTCACCGAGTGCAGATTCAAGTGGTCCGACGCCGAATGGCTGGACCGCCGGGACGCCGAGAGCGCCCTCAACCAACCTCTTTCGATCTACGAGATGCACCTGGGTTCCTGGAAGCGCAAGCCGGAGGACGGCGCCCGCCCGCTCACCTACAACGAGCTGGCCGCCGAGCTGCCCGGTTACGTCAGGGAGATGGGCTTCACCCACGTCGAGTTCATGCCGGTCGCCGAGCACCCATTCAGCGGCTCGTGGGGCTACCAGGTCACCGGCTACTACGCCCCGACCTCACGATTCGGCTCGCCGGACGACTTCCGGGCCCTGGTCAACGCCCTCCACGAGCAGGGCATCGGCGTGATCCTCGACTGGGTCCCCGGCCACTTCCCCCGCGACGAGTGGGCGCTGGCCCGCTTCGACGGCACCGCCCTATACGAACACGAGGACCCCCGAAAGGGCGCCCACCAGGACTGGGGCACGCTGATCTTCAACTACGGCCGGAACGAGGTCCGCAACTTCCTGCTGGCCAACGCGCTGTACTGGCTGGAGGAGTTCCACGCCGACGGAATCCGGGTCGACGGCGTGGCCTCCATGCTCTACCTCGACTACTCCCGCGAGCCGGGCGAGTGGGTCCCCAACGAGTTCGGGGGCCGGGAGAACCTCGAAGCCGTGTCGTTCCTCAAGGAGCTGAACGAGCTGGTCTACGCCAAACACCCCGGCGTGATCATGGCCGCCGAGGAGTCGACCGCGTGGCCGGGGGTCTCCCGCCCGACCTACGCCGGCGGCCTGGGCTTCGGTTTCAAGTGGAACATGGGGTGGATGCACGACACCCTCGCCTACTTCTCCGAGGACCCCATCCACCGCCGCTACCACCACAACGACCTGACCTTCAGCCTGCTATACGCCTTCACCGAAAACTTCATCCTGCCGCTGTCGCACGATGAGGTGGTCCACGGCAAGGGTTCGCTGCTCAACAAGATGCCGGGTGACCGGTGGCAGAAGGCCGCCAACCTGCGGGCGCTTCTGGCCTGGATGTGGGCGCACCCGGGCAAGCAGCTTTTGTTCCAGGGCTGCGAGGTCGCCCAGTCGGAGGAGTGGAGCCACGACCGGAGCGTCGACTGGCACCTCCTCCAGTACCCCGAGCATTCGGGCATGCAGAAGCTGGTCAAGGAGTTGAACCGCGTCTACGTCGCCGAGCCTGCCCTGTGGGAGAAGGACTTCGAGGAGGGCGGCTTCCAGTGGATCCAGGGGGCCGACGCCGACTCGAACGTCGCCGCCTTCCTCCGCTACTCGGCCGACGGAAGCAGGGTGCTGGCCTGCCTGGCCAACCTGTCTCCCCTGCCGCGGCCCGGCTACAAGGTGGGATTGCCGCGAGGCGGAGCGTGGCGAGAGATCCTGAACAGCGACGCCGAAAGCTTCTTCGGCTCCAACACCGGCAACGGGGGCGGAGTCTGGGCCGGCGACGAAGGCTGGCACTGGCTCCCCCACTCGGCCGAGGTGACCATCCCCCCTCTGGGTGTCGTCTGGCTGGTTCCCGAAGGCCAGTAGCCGTGCCGGAACCGGAGCCGGACCCGGCGATGACCGATTTGGACCGCGAGCGGGAAGAGTTGAGCAGGGAGAATCCGGATACCGGTCCGCTGATCGCCCAGACGCCGGGGACCGGGGAGGATCAGGAGGAAACTCAGCTCGGAACCGTGTTCGGTTCCGGATCCTAGCCGGAGCCCTTCCGGGCCTTGAGCCAGCCGGCGCCCAGAGCTATCGGCACGGCCGCCAGCATGATGATGAAAATATTGATGATGAGCCCCAGCGGCCCGGGGACGCCCCCGATCAGCAGCGAGCCCAGTATCAGGACTACGACGGTGCCGCCCCAGTAGGCGGCCAGCAACCCGGGTGAGCCAAGCTCCTGCTTGGCCTTCTCCATCTCAGCGCGCCAGTCCGGTTGGTCGTTCACTAGTGCCATTGTAGCCACTCGAAGTAGCAAGTCAGACAAGTTGTGGAAGTTCGGCCGCCGTTAGGAAGGTTGTTCGACGGTAGCCCGCCGCCGGGGCGGCAGCCAGCCGGCCTGGCGCTGCTCCTGCTCGACCCTGCCCAGCCTGACCTTGAGGATGTCGGTGCGGGTGCAGATGCCGGCGAACCGGGCCTCCGAGTCCAGGACAACCAGCTGCTCCACCCCTTCCGCGAGCATCATCTCCAGCGCAAAAGCGAGCGTGTCCGAGTCCCGAACCGCTACCGGGTCCTCGTTGCAGATCTCCAGGACCTGCTCGGCGGGATTCGAGGTGTCCAGCAACAGATCGGTTCTGGTGGTCAGTCCGGCGCACCGCCCCGCCTCGTCGACCAGCGGGTAGGCGTGGTGGTTGCTGTTTTGCAGCGCGATCCGTGCCTCCGCTACGGTCGCGTCGGACGCCAGCGTGTGGACCGCCACCGTCATGGCGTCGCGCACCAGGGTGTGCTGGAAGACGTCGACCTCAAATGCCCTGCCCACCTTCAGCCCCCGGCGGGCCAGCTTCTCCGTCATAAGGGTCTCCGCCATCAAACCCCGGGCGACAAAGCTGGCGATGACCGTGGCGATCATCAACGGAAGGATCACCTGGTAGTCACCGGTCAACTCGAACAGGAACACGATTGCGGCAAAGGTTGCTCCCGTGGCTGCGCCGAATGTGCCGGCCATAAAAACCAGCGCGACGGCGCCCGGGGACAGGTGCAGCCACGGGAGCCAGGTCTCGGCGGCCACCCCGACAACTCCGCCGAAGCAGCCGCTGATCAGCAGCATCGGAGCCAGTGTGCCGCCCGAGGTGCCGGAACCGAGGGCGATCCACCAGGCGACCAGCTTGGCAAGGCCCAGGGTGATTAGGGTGGCCATCGCCAGCCGGTTGTGGAGGATGTCGCCGATGGCGTCGTAGCCGACGCCCAGCACCCGGGGCACCGCCAGCCCGATCAGAGAAAAGCCGACCGCGCCGATCACCGGATGCCAGAACTCGCCCACCGGCAGCCTCCGGTACAGCTCCTCGGTGTAGAAAAGTCCTTTGGCGATGCCTACCGCGAGAAGGCCGCAGAGGACGCCGACTACGGCGAAGGCCGGCAGTTTCGCCAAGCCCGAGTAGTCGTGGGCGGGAACCGAAAACAACGGGCCGGGCTGCAACAGGAGCGAGTGAACGCCCGCTGCGATGCTCGAGGAGACGATCAGCGGGATCAGGGCCCGGCTGGAGAACTCGAAGAGCAAAAGTTCGATCGCCAGCACCACTGCGGCTATCGGCGCACCGAACGTTGCGGCCATGCCGGCAGCGGCGCCGCACGCCAGCAGGATCTTGCGTTCGGCCGGCGACACGTGGAGGAACTGTCCCATCAGGCTGCCTATGGCCCCGCCGGTCACGATGATCGGCCCCTCGGCGCCGAAGGGGCCTCCGGTTCCGATTGCCAGAGCGGCCGACGCCGGCTTCGCTACCGCAACTCCGGGGGCGATCTTGCTGTGGCGGGTGAGCACCGCCTCCATGGTCTCCGGGATGCCGTGTCCCCGGATGGCCGGCCAGCGAAGAGCAAGCAGCGACACCGCCAGGCCTCCGGCGGCCGCGACCGGAACCAGCGTCCAGTTCGGCTGCCATCCGGCAAACGACGGAACCTCGGTTGCCCAGCGGTGAAACAGGGCGAGGTTCGTCAACAGGCCGATCAGCTTCAGGAGTGCCCAGGCTGCGCCACCGCCGGCCAGGCCCAAAAAGGCGGCCGCGCCGATCAACATTCCGACTCTGCGGTGGGTCGTGTCCAGCATCGATCAAGCTCCTTTGGGGGTGGGGGAAACTATATCGTATCACGATATCTTGGTACGATAGAGCTATGGCCGAACTGACCGACGAGGACTACCGGCGGCTTCTGGAGTTTCGTGACGGCGTCCGGAGGTACCTCCACCACCTGGAGACCCAAGCCGGGCGTTTGGGGATCACCCCGGCCCAGCACCAGATCCTGCTGGCGGTTCGGGGCCACCCGGGGCCCAAACCACCGAGCATCCGCGACCTGAGCACCCACATGCTGCTCCGCCACCACAGCATGGTGGAGCTGGTGAACCGGGCCGAGGCGGCAGGGTTGGTCCGGCGGGAGCCCGACCCCGACGACCACCGGGTCGTCAGGGTCGCCCTCACCGAGCTCGGAACCGACAAGCTGCACCACCTTTCGGCGGCGCACCTGGACGAGCTGTCCCGGCTCATCCCGCGCCTCCGCCCGCTGCTGGACGAGGAGCTTCAGGACATAGGGCTCTGAACTAGAGTGGGCCGATGAGCGACGAAGCCTGCTTTATCGGTCCCGTGTATTCCGGGGGCCCGGGCCGTGCGGTTGCGATCAAGGACCTGATCGACATGGCGGGGCTGCCGACCACGGCCGGATCTGAAGCGCTGGCCGATGCGCCCCCCGCCGGTGAGGACGCCGCATGTCTGCACGGGATTCGGGCAGGGGAGGCGGCCGGCGAGCTGCACATCGTGGGCAAGACCAACCTCCACGAGCTGGCCTTCGGCATCACCGGCGTCAACCACTGGTCCGGAACTCCGGTCAACCCCCTGGACCCGAACAGGGTCCCCGGCGGCTCGTCCAGTGGCTCGGCGGTCGCGGTTGCCCTGGGCCTGGCCGAGATGGCTCTGGGAACCGACACCGGCGGCTCCATCCGCATCCCCGCCGCCTGCTGCGGGGTGGCCGGCCTGAAAACCACCCACGGCCGGGTCGACCTGACCGGCGTGCGCCCGCTGGCGCCGAGCCTGGACACGGTCGGGCCGATGGCCGCAACCGTTGCGGGGCTGATCTGGGGCATGGAGCTCCTGGAGCCGGGCTTTACGCTCGACGGCGTCACACCCGCTCCCCTTCTCGGCCGCCTTCGCCTCCCGGCCCATCCACTGATCGACGAGGCCATCGATCGGGTCCTGGCCGAATCCGGCATCACTGTGATGGACGTGGACCTCCCGGGATGGGAGCAAACCGCCGCCGACACCATGGGTGTCATCGCTTCGGAGGCGTTCGATGTCGACGGCTACCTGCTGGCCACCGGCAAGGTCGGGGCCGACGTGGCGGAACGCCTGGAGGGCGGCGGCCGGATAGGCCCCGACGAACGCCGCCGGCTGGAAGCCGCCATGGTGGCGTGGAGACTGCAGTTGGGCGAGGTGCTCGGAAGGGTGGGCGTGGTCGTGGCGCCGATCCTCACCGATTTCCCACCGCTGCTGGAAGACGCCTCCCGGATGTACTCGATTCGCCAGGCGCACCCGGTCAACTTCGCCGGGGTGCCCGCCCTGGCCCTCCCGGCCCCGTCGACGGGAGCCCTGCCGGCGAGCATGCAGCTGATTGGTCCTTCAGGAAGTGAGGAGCTGCTTCTGGCAACCGGCCTCGTGCTGGAGGCGGCAAGCGGTGGACCCGTAGCCCCGGGCACGTGATTAGATAGCCGGAACTATCGCGCTCAGCCAGAGGTCCGGTCCGTGGCAGAACATTCGCACCAAAGCCAGGTGGAGGAGATCGTCGGGCGCATCGTCGCAAGCGGCAGGCGGCGGACGATGAGCCGGCAGGCCGTGATCCAGGTGATCGTGGACTGCCACGGGCATATCAGCGCCGACGACATCGCCACCCGGGTGCAGGAGGACTTCCCCTCGATGGACGTCTCCACCGTCTACCGCACCCTGGAGACCCTGCGGGAGCTCGACATAGTCGACCGGGTCTACTTCGCCGACGGCAGCACCGTCTACCACCTGCGTGACCACCAGCACCACCACCTGTGCTGCGAGAAGTGCGGTTCCGTGCAGGAGCTTCCGGTCTCCTTGATGAAGAGCGTGGAGGCCGACCTGCTGGAGGAGTTCGGGTTCGAGCTTCACCAGCGCCCGTTGGGTCTGTTCGGGCTGTGCAAGGACTGCCGCAACTAGGCTAAACCGGCTCCTGGTCCTTCATCTCGGCGGCTCGCCACAGGTACCAGCTCGCCACCGTCCGGTAGGGCTTCCACCGCTCGCCCCGTGCGACTATGTCGGCCGGCAGCGGCAGAGGGACTCCGAACGCCCGGGCGAACCCGTTGCGAATGCCCAGATCGGTCGAGGGCAGCACGTCCGGCCGGCCCAACCGGAACATCAGGAGCATCTCCACCGTCCAGCGGCCGATGCCCCGAACCGGAATCAGGCGGTCTACCAACTCCTCGTCGGTCAGCAGCCGCGCCTCCGCCAGGTTCGGGATCTCGCCGGCCAGCTGCCGTGAGGCCAGGTCCCTCATGGAGAGGATCTTGTTCCGGGAGACGCCGGCGCCCCGCATCTGCTCGTCGGTCAGGGCGAGCAGCCCCTCCGCGGTGGGGCCCGCCTCCGGGTTGGCGAACAGCGCGCACAGCCGGCCGTAGATGGTGGCGGCGGCCTTGCCGCTCAACTGCTGATAAGTGATCGACCGGACCAGTGCAACGAAGATGCTCGGGGTTGCGCTCAACTTCATCTCGAACGGACCGACGGCGTCAATCAGCCGCCCCAGCTCAGAGTCGGACTCGATCAGGTGCCTGAGCGCAGTGACCGTGTCGAACTCGAACTGCTCGCTCGGCGGAGGGGTGCTCGCAACCGCTCCGAAATGGACGCCCTCGATGCCCAGCATCCGGGTCTTGGTGCAGGGGCCCCCTGCCGCGGAGAACCCGCCGAGCTTGCCGCCGGCCGCCACCACCCGGTGACACGGCACCAGGACGGCGAGGGGGTTTCGCCGGAGTGCCGTGCCGACCGCGCGGGCCGCCCCCGGCGACCCGGCCATCGCAGCCAGCTCGCCGTAAGTGACGGTCGTCCCGCGAACGGTTCTGCGGAGGGCCTCGTACACCCGGCGGTGGAAAGGCGAAATGCCGTCGAAGTCAAGACGGACGGCTGCGAGGTCTACCTCGTTCCCGGCCATGAGCTCCACCACGGTGTCGATGGCGGCCGACGCTGCGCCGGAAGGAACCGACTCGGCGAAGCCTGGAAACCGCTCCATCAGCTTCTCGACTGTGGCGGCGTCGGTCCCCTCGGGAAGTTGAAGGCCCACTACGCCGTTCTCGGTCCAGGCAACGCCGCACCGGCCGATGGCAGTCTCGAAGAACGTGAGGCCCTCCGGCGCGGGGCCATGCTCGGAATAAGTCACAACCGAATTGTCTCGCATTCCCGCCGGCTCGACCGGTCCCGGGATCGACCCGTCTGGAAAATAGAGGTGAATGCGAACAAGGTTTACGCCGATAAGTTACGCAGGTACCGAAGGAACAAGTGGACAAGGTGCTTTCCGCATCCACACGTTTCGTGCCGAGAGTTGATAGCTGAATCCCCCAGCCGGTCTCCTCGCCGCCGAGAGCGGTAACACCCCGAGAACGCGTCATGGACGCGGGGAGGAGCAACTGTGAACAAGTTTCGAACCGGAGCCGTAGTCGCCCTTCTACTGGTGACGATGTCCATCCTCACCGCAGGCAACGCGGTCGCAGCCACCGCCCCGACTCTCGGGGACGCAGCCAGCTTTGCAGTTCTCGGAGCGAGCACCGTGACGAACACCGGGCCTTCGGAGGTACACGGTGATCTGGGCGTCAGCCCAGGCACCTCGATAACCGGTTTCCCCCCTGGCCAGCAGGTCCCCCCGACGCTCCTGCCCCACTCCGCTGACGAGGTTGCGGGCGACGCCCAGGCCGGAGCCCTCGGCGCATACAACTCGCTCAGCGCCGAACCCTGCACCCAGAACCTGACCGGCCAGGATCTCGGCGGCTTGACACTGGTCCCCGGGGTCTACTGCTTCGACTCCTCGGCGTTTCTCACCGGAACCCTCACCCTCAACGCGGTCGACGGCGCAGCCTCGGTCTTCATCTTCAAAACCGAGTCATCGTTGATCACCGCCAGCGGCAGCCGGGTTGATTTCCTGGGCGGCGGAACCTGTAACGGCATCTTCTGGAAGGTCGGAAGCTCCGCCACGCTGGGCACCGGATCGTTCTTCGTAGGCACGATAGTCGCCCTCACGTCGATCACCGCTACCACCGGCGCCGACGTCAACGGCCGGCTTCTGGCTCTCAACGGAGCAGTGACGCTGGACAGCAACACGGTCTCCGGCCCGACCTGCGGTATCGAATCCGAGCCCGAGCCCGGCCCCGAAGACTCGGATCCCTCCCCTGTCGTCGACGTTCCGGACCCGACGGATTCCACACCGATCACCAACACGACGACCGACACCACTCCCACCCCTACCGGCTCCTCAACGGTAACCGGACCGGAAACCCCGCCTACGACAGTCACGACGGCGTTGCCCCAGAAGCCGGCAACCTCCACCGGAACGAAGGTGGTCACCACCACCCACAAGCAACTGGTGAACACCGGTTTCGACATCCTCCCGCTGGGGCTGTCGGCACTCACCGCCCTGTTGATCGGTTCCGGGCTCCTTTTGGAGAGCCGCCGCCGGGCGAAGAAAGCCGTGCCGTCCCGGATACCCAACCGCTAGGACGCAAGAAGGCGGTCCCCCTTTCGGGGGGCCGCCACTTGATTGCAGAGCTATTTAGTTGTTGATGCTGCCCCGCCAGGCGCCGGTCTCGGTGCCTTGCGACTCGATGAACTCCTTGAACCGCTCGAGGTCTCCCTTGACCCGGCTCTTGACGAGTCCGACCGCGTCACCGGCGGTCTCGACGGCCCCTTCGGGCTCGTACTCCATCTGCAGCATGACCTTGCTCTTGTCGTCGCTCAGCTTGTGGAAGGTCACGACTCCAGCGTTGCGAGCGCCCTCCCTGCTGGTCCAAGCGACCCGGTGGTCCGGGTGCTGCTCGGTGATCTCAGCGGTCCACTCCCGCTTCTTGCCACCGATCTCGGCTACCCATCTAAGCGTGCTGTCCGACAGTTGTTGTACCTGCTCGACGCCCTCCATGAACTGCGGAAAGCTCTCGAACTGGGTCCATTGGTTGTAGGCGGTCCGAACTGGAACCTGGACCTCGATCGACTCTTCGACTTTGGACATACATCCTCCTTGGTGTGTTCGTCGGTCACTTAATATCTACCCGTTGGGTAGTCCACGAACCCTTGTAATACCTGTCAACGGTCCCCCTCCGGGGGTTTCTCCGGAGTGGCATAGGGTAGGTGAACACTGCGATGAAGCCCCTGCCTGTTACGCCACGCGCCCCGAAGCTGTCCGGTGCCGTCCAGACGGTGCTCGGTTCGGCGCCGGTGCGGCGCTACCGGGCCGATCCCCTCCTTCTGGCCAAGGACATCCGGGACCGGTGGCCCTGGGCGGCGGCTTCCGCTGCCGTCAGCGTTGTCGGAGCCGTCGTCGCAGTCTTCTGGCTGGCCAACTTCAACGTCCCCGACGTGGCGCCTCAGGCTCAGTCCTCCCGGGTGCTGGCGGCCGACGGCCGGCTGATAGCCACACTCCATGGCGAGGAGGACCGGACGATCGTCGACCTTCAGGACATCTCCAAGCACCTTCGGACCGGCGTCCTGCTGGCCGAGGACCGGGAGTTCTTCGAGCACAAGGGGATGAGCTACAAGGGCATCGTCAGGGCGGCATTCACAAACTTCGCCGGCGGCGGAATCCGCCAGGGCGGCTCGACCATCACCCAGCAGTACGTCCGCAACGTCTTCCCGGCCATCGGACGTGAGCGCACGTTCACCCGGAAGATCAAAGAAGGGTTCCTGGCCATCCAGATCGAACAGGACCTCTCCAAGGACGAGATCATGCAGGGCTACCTCAACACCGTCTACTTCGGAAGGGGCGCCTACGGGGCTGAGGCCGCCGCCCGCACCTACTTCAAGGTGCCCTCGGCCGAGCTCACCATCGGCCAGGCCGCCTACCTGGCAGGCGTCATCCGGTCCCCGGAGCGGTATCAGATCGACGAGAACCCGAAGGACGCCACCGGCCTGCGCAACCAGGTGATCGACACGATGATCGACGCAAAGACCATCACCGAGGCACAGGGAAGGGCGGCGAAGAAGGAGAAGCTGGTCGAGCAGTTCAAACCCGGCGTCTCGGTAGAGGTTGAGTCCGCCCGGGCCGGCTACTTCCTGGAGTACGTGAGGCGCAACCTCAAGACGCAGTTCGGCCTGACCGATGCCCAGATCCTCCGGGGCGGCCTAACCATCTCCACCACCCTCGACCTCAACATGCAGACGGCGGCCGAGAACGCCGTGCGCGAGGTCCTGAACCAGGAGGGCGACCCCGAGGCAGCGCTGGTTGCGATGGGCCCGCAGGGGGAGATCAAGGCGATGGTCGGCGGCCGCGACGTCGAAAGCATCGGAAGGTCCCGCGGCTTCAACTTCGCCGCCGACGCCGGCGGCAACGGCGGCGGGCGCCAGGCGGGGTCGGCCTTCAAGCCGTTCGCCCTCGCGGCGTTCCTGTCCAGCGGCAAGTCGCTGGAGTCGACCTTCTCGGGGGAGTCGCCGAGAGAGATCACCTCCGGCAGGTGCCGGAACAAGGACGGCACCCCGTGGAAGGTGTCCAACTTCGAAAACGCCTCGTTCGGCAGCATGAACGTAACCGGCGCGACCCTGAGCTCGGTCAACACCGTCTACGCCGAGATCATGAACCGGGTGGTCACCCCCGCCAAGTTCATCGAGATTACGGGCAAGGCGGGGATCGAGATCCCGAAGACCGACTCCGGCTGCGCCCTGGCGCTCGGCACAACCGACGTCACCCCGCTGGAGATGGCCCGGGCCTACACCACCTTCGCCCAGCGCGGCAACCGGCCCGACCCGATCTCGGTCCTGAAGATCATCCAGCCGAACGGCAAGGTCCTGGCGGAGAACCAGCCGAAGGTCGAGCCTGCGATCGAGCGGAACGTAGCGGACACCATCAACTACGTGCTGGAGCAGAACGTGCGCTCCGGCACCGGGACCGGAGCAAAGATCGGCCGGCCGGCGGCCGGCAAGACCGGGACCACCCAGAACCACGCCAACGCCTGGTTCGCCGGGTACACGCCGACCCTGACCGCGGTGGTCTGGATGGGCTACGCCCCCGGCGAGGACGGCACGATCAAGGAGATGACAAACGTCCACGGCATCGAGGTCACAGGCGGTTCCCTCCCCGCCACCATCTGGCGCAAGTTCATGACGGCCGCCCTGAAGGGCACTCCGTCGACAAGCTTCAAGAAGCCCGAGCTGGAGGGAGTGGTGATGGACTACGGAGGCGGGGAGCCCACTGCGAAGCTGGCCGGAGCCAAACCGTCGCCCGGAGCGACTCCCTCGCCCGGCTCGGCGCTGGCCGCAGCCCCCGGTGAGACGGTGAACGGCGAAGGGGAGTTCCCGCCGAACGGCCAACCCGGAGCGGACACGCAGCCCGCCGGGCAGCCACCGGCGGAGAGGACCCCCAACCCCGAGCGGACCAGGGCGGCTCCGGCGCCGGAGCCCAGCGCGACCTTCGAGTCGTGCTTCCCGTTCTGCGACACGTAGGTCTGGAGCCTTAAGCGGTAGCGGTTCTTCTCCGCCCCATGAACTGGGCCAGCATCGCAGCCAGAAAAAAGACCCCGATCGCCAGAAGCACTATCGTCGCTCCCGGCGAGGTGTCCAGCCGGAACGCAAGAAGCACCCCCGCTACCCCCAGGATTCCTCCGAGAACCATGCTCCCGAACAGGGTCGTGCGAAAGCTCGTCGACAGCTGCTGCACGATTGCCACCGGCAGGACGAGCATCGCAGAGACGAGGAGAATCCCGACCACCCGCATGGTGACCCCGACCGTCACCGCGGCGGCCAGCGCCATCAGGAAGTTCAGCTTGCGGACCGAGAGCCCGGACACCCGGGCGACGTCCTCGTCGTAGCAGACTGCGAACAGCTCCTTTCGCCAGAGCAGGACGGTGACCAGCACCACAACCCCCGAGACGGACAAGATCATCAGGTCGTCGTTGTTCACGGTCAGCACCGACCCGAACAGGTAACCCAGCACCTTGTTCGACTGCCCGGACTTGAACGCCAGGAGGGCGCCGCCGGCGATACCTCCGTAGAAGATCAACGCCAGCGCTACGTCACTGGCGGTCCGGCCCTTCTCCCGAAGGACCTCGATGCCGGCGCCCGCCAGCGAGGCGGCAACGATGCCCGTGATCACCGGCGAGGTCCCCAGGAACAGCCCCGCGGCTACCCCCATGAACGCGACATGCCCGATTCCGTCCCCCATCAAAGCCAGGCGCCTCTGGACCAGGAACACGCCGATCGACGGAGCCGCTATCCCGACCACCAGCGCCGCCAGCAGCGCCCGCTGCATGAACTCAAGACCGAACACGTCCACTCAGCGCTCCTTGGGGAGTCCGCCCGAGTGGACGGCCGCCTGCGGGTGGTGGGCGTGTTCGTCCTGGTGCTCGGGACTCGGCGGGCCGTCGTAGGCGACCACGCCCTGGTCGAGGACGACCGTCCGGTGGACCAGCGGCTCCATCGCCCCCAGCGAGTGGGCTACGAGCAGCACTGAGGCCTTCGACTCGGACAGCCGCTCCAGGGTCCGGGCGAACAACTCCTGGTTCTCGAGGTCGACGCTGGACACCGGCTCGTCCAGCAGAAGGAAGTCCGGCTCGTTGACCAGCGCCCGGGCGATCAGGACCCGCTGCTGCTGCCCGCCCGACAGGTGGGACACCCGTCGTTTGCGCACGTCGGCCAGACCCATGGAGTCCAGGGACCTGAGGGCCGCCTCCTTGTCCGAGGAGGAAAATCCCCGCATCCGGCGGGCAACCGAGATCCGGCCGGTGAGCACGACCTCCTCAACCGTCGCCGGCACCCCGGACGTAGCGCCGAATCGCTGCGGCACGTACCCGATCCGTCTCCACTCCCTGAAGCGGTTCAAAGGGGTTCCGAAGAGGCGAACCTCGCCCGAAGTGAGGTTCAACAACCCCAGGAGAGCCCGAACCAGCGTGGTCTTCCCCGAACCGTTCGATCCGAGCAGGGCTACGAACTCCCCTTCGGAGAAGGTCAGGCTGATCCCCTTGAGCACCTCCTGCTGGCCCAGCGCAACGTTGACGTCCCTGAGCTCGGCTATTGCGGGGGCGCTCACCGGCAGCCCATCGCCGTCCGGAGTGCGGCAAGGTTGGCGCGCATGGCAGAGACGTAGTCACCGGTTTTCGGGGGGCTTTCGAGAGGGTCCAGCACGGCGGTTTCGGCGCCGGTCTCCTCGGCAACGGTTTCGGCCAGGTCCTCGGGCAGCAGGGCCTCGAAGAAGATGGTGGTGATGTCCTCGGCCTCGACTATCTTCGCCACCTCATCCAGGCGCCGGGCCGACGGCTCCTGCTCGGGGTCGATACCCGCGATGCCGACCTGCTCCAGGTTGAACCGGTCGGCCATGTGCCCGAACGCCTCGTGGGTGGTGACGATCTTCCGGCGGTCGCATCGGGACAGTCCGTTTGAAAAGTCGTCGTCCAGGTCGTTGATCTCAAGGATCAGCGCATCGGCGTTCTTGCGGTAGGTCTTTGCATTGGCGGCATCGACCTTGGACAGGGCGTCGGCGACGGTGTCGGTAATGCCCGCCATGAGAATCGGGTCGAGCCAGATGTGCGGGTCCTTCGCCCGGCTTCCGGGAGGCCGCACGGTCAGGACGTCGAGGGTATTCGCCACCTCGGGCACCAGCTTGTCCAGAGCCGGCTGAAAGCCCTGGCCGATATAGACCAGCAGGTCCGCCTCGCTGACCCTTCGGACCTGGGCGGCGGTCAACTCTATGTCGTGGGGCTCGACGCCGGCGGGGGTGACGCTGCTGACATCCGCCTCGTCCCCGGCCACCGCGGAGGCGATGTAGGTCAGGGGGTAGAAGGCGGTGACCACGGATCGCCGGGAGTCGTCCGCCTCCTCGTCGCCGCCTCCGCATGCCGCTGCGAGGCCCATTAGGAGGGTCAAAAGAACGAGCGTGATCGGGCGTTTCATCCTGTCGCACGATAACGCTAATGAGAATGACTCGCAATTAGAGGGCCGATTGTTCGGGATCGAGGTGCGGTCCGGTGAGAAAGCGCATAGTGGGGTGTGGCGGAAGACCCTGACGATCTGACCGACGACGTTCGAGGCACCCCCTCGGTAGCGGAAGCACGGGACCTCAAGGCGAGCCGCCGGGACCTGGCCGCCGGCAAACGCGACGACTCCGCCGGCCAACGGGATGAGGCAGCCGACCGGCGGGACCGCGCGGGCGACCTTCGTGACGTGGTGGCGGACGAGCGTGACATCGAGGCCGACCAGAGGGATGAGATCGCCGAACGCCGGGACCGTGCGGCGTCAAGATCCGAGATCACGGCGGGCAAACGCCCTCCCGATGCAGCCACTGTCAGGAAGGAAGCGGCGAACGACAGGCAGCACGCCTCCTCGGACCGCAAAGCCGGGGCCAGCGAGCGGAACTCGGCGGTAGCGGATCGCAGCACGGCTTCGGCCGATCGTGGATCGGGAGCTTCGGAGCGAACCTCAGCAATCCGGGACCGCAACATCGCTGAGGCGGACCGGGGAGCCTCCAAGCGGGAGCGGGCCGACGCATCGCTCGATCACCTCACCGGCGTGTTCCTGCGGGGGACGGGGTTCCTGCAACTCGATCGGGAGATTGCCCGGGCCAAGCGGGAGGACAAAACACTGGTTCTGGGATTCATCGACGTCGACCGGCTGAAGGCGACCAACGACGAGCACGGCCACGCCGCCGGCGACCGGATGCTGGTAGAGGTCGCACGGATCCTCGTGGAGAATCTGCGCTCCTACGACCTGATCATCCGCTACGGGGGCGACGAGTTTGTCTGCGCCATCTCCGGCCTGACGATGGACGAGGCGGCAAAACGTCTGTCTTTGGTTAACACCGGCCTGGCTGAGGGCCTGGTACACGGGTCGGTGACGATGGGCCTGGCGGAGATGCGGGCGGACGACACGGCCGAGGACCTCCTGGAGCGGGCGGACAAAGCCCTTTATCTGGAACGCCAGAAAGTCCGGAGCAACGGGCGGGCCTGACGGCTCGGAGCGTCACCACACCAATTTCGTCTTCGGCCCGCGATCAATTTTCAATTTTCGAGCGTTTTTTGTAAGGAAATCAACCCTGTCCTCCTCCCCTTCTCGTAGGGACATCCGAGTCCCGAGAGAAAAGGAGGAACACGATGTTCGCACCTCAAAGCGAAGCGGCAGAACGCCTTTCCGTCCGTCTGGCTGCCGTGCTGTTCGCCGCCCTGGCTATGGTGCCAATTGTTGCGCGCCCGGCCCAGGCCGCCCCTCCGACGATCGCCGCAAGCGATGAGGAGGTGCTCTTCGGAATCGGCGACACCGCCTCCAAGCTCACGACGATCACCTGGGATGTCGGGGATGAGGAGGAAGCCGAGATCACGCTCTCGAAGAACGGCGGCCCCAGCAGCACCTGGTCCAATCTTCCGGCAGGCAGCAAGGTTTTCGAGGTCGTGCCTGAATCCGCAACCTATCTCTTCTGTATTCAGCAGGACAGGGATGTGTTCGGGTGCGTAACCGTCAAATCAACAATCCTGACGATCACTCCCGGCGAGGAGGAACCTCAATCCGACCCGAAGATCGACCTGGGGTTCATCTCCAAGATTTCGTCCGACCCCTCCGGGTACTCGGCAAAGATCAGCTACACCACCGACTCGCCGACGATCCCCGTGGTCCTCGTAAGCCAGAAGAAGCCGCTGGCCTTTCCGGTCCTGTCCGCCGACCAACCCAAGGTTTTCGAGACCCAGGACGTCGAAGGTGTCAGCTTCAACCTTGTTGACGGACCCCAGACCAGCCACACGAACAAGCTGATCAACCTGGATCCGGGCACCACCTACCACTACGTGATCAGTGCCGAGAACAAGGTTACCGGCTACTGGCAGACCGAATCCGGGACTTTCAAGACGCTGCAGAGAAACGTCTCCGTCACCTACAGCCAGATCCAGGTCTTGGACGACAGTGACGACCTCAGCGCCGGCGACTTCGCCTTCACCTTCTTCATAAATGGCGGCGGGCCGAGCGGCTGGCCGAAGACGATCTTCTCCAGCGCTGGCACGGGTTCGTTCAAGGTGGTCAACCTGACGGGCACCGTGACAAACGCTCCACCCACGCTCAACCTGAAGCTCGTGGGATATGACGACGATGAACTCGAGGCGCCCTTCTCCTTGGCGACCTGTGGAGCCAACGCCGCCGACTTCGCCAAGAACGAGGGACAGAACGACTGCGGCGAGTGGACGACGGCGAAAGACTCCTTCGACGCGGGGCCCAACGTCAATGCTGCAGACCCTGAGAACTTCACAAAGCCGTTTACCATGTCGGCCTTTCCCCAGGGCGACGACTCGGAGGTGTCGTTCAAGGTCACCGGCACGTACTCGGTGTCCTTTCAATGATCTCCCCGGCATGGAACCGCACCCTTAACTGGGTGCGGTTTCGCGTCCGGGATCAGTTCCTTACGACGACGTTCACGAGCTTCGGGGGGACTGCGATGACCTTCAGCGGGTCGGAGCCGTTGAGGAACTCCCTGACCCGGGGGCTTTCCATGGCCAGCTCCTGCATCTCGACCTTGGTGATGTCCGGGGCAACCTCAACCTTGTCCCGGACTTTGCCGTTGACCTGGATGACCATCGTCACCTTCTCGACGGCTGCCAGCCGCTCGTCGTAGGTCGGCCACGCCTCCCGGTGGATTGAGCCCTGGTTGCCGTAACGGTGCCACAGCTCCTCGGTCAAGAACGGGGCGATGGGTGACAGCAGCTTCAGGAAGGTCTCCGCCGCCTCCCGGGGCACCGGCCCGCCGGCCTTGGAGAAGGCGTTCATCAACTCCATCATCTTGGCGATCGCGGTGTTCAGGCCGAACTCCTCCATGTCGGCCGTAATGGCTTTTACGGCCCGGTGGACCTGGCGGTTGAGGGCGTCGGGGACGGGTTCGCCGGACGGCTCCTCGAGGATCCGCCACACCCGGGACAGCCAGTTGTGCGCCACCCGGCCGATCTCGCCGAACCCGTCGGCCGGGAAGTCGTAGTCGGCCGCCGGCGGGCTGGAGAACAGTATGAAGGTGCGGGCGGAGTCGGCGCCGAACTTGTCGGTGACCGCTGCGGCCTCGATCACGTGGCCGGTCGACTTGCTCATCTCCTTGCCGTCCCAGCTGACGTGGCCCTGGTTGAACAGGCGCAGGAACGGTTCGTCGAAGTCGAGCATCCCGATGTCCTTGAAGAACTTCGTGAAGAAGCGGGCGTAGATGAGGTGCATGACCGCGTGCTCGACCCCGCCGAAGTAGTTGTCGACCGGTCCCCAGTTGGCAACCTTGGCCGGCTCGAAGATGGCATCCGGGTTCTTCGGGTCGCAGTACCTGAGGAAGTACCAGGACGAGTCGAAGAAGGTGTCCAGCGTGTCCGTCTCCCGGCGGGCCGCTCCCCCGCACTTCGGACAGGTGACGTTGACGAAGTCAGAGTTGTTGGCGAGCGGGCTGACCGCGTCGTCGGTGGGCGTATAGTCGGCCTGCGGCGGCAGCACGACCGGCAGGTCCTCCTCCGGAACCGGCACCTCGCCGCACGCCGGGCAGTGGATGATCGGAATCGGTGTGCCCCAGTAGCGCTGGCGGGAGACCAGCCAGTCGCGCTGTCGGTAGTTGATTTGCCGCTTTCCCTTGCCCTTCGAGTCCAGCCAGGCGATGACACTGACGATGCCTTCCTGCGTCTGGGGGTTGACCCGGGTGCCGGTGAACTGCCCGGAGTTGACCAGGACGCCGGTGCCGGGCGCCGGCTCGGTCATCGTGTCGCCGTCCAGCTCCTCCACGCCGTCGGGCTGAACCACCACCCGAACCTCTATGCCGTGCTCGCGGGCGAATTCGAAGTCGCGCTGGTCGTGTGCAGGGACGGCCATGATGGCGCCGGTCCCGTAACCCATCAGGACGTAGTCGGCGGCGTAGACCGGGATCTCCTCGCCGTTGACGGGGTTGATTGCGACCGCGGGCAGACGCATCCCGCTCTTGGTCTTGCTGGCCCCCAGCCGCTCGATCTCGGTCTGGCGGCGGACCTCGTTCACGAACTCGGTGAACCGCCCCTCCATGTCCGTGCCCTTGACCATGTCGGCGGCGGCCGGGTGCTCGGCGGCCAGGACGAAGAAGGTTGCCCCCCACAGGGTGTCGGGGCGGGTGGTAAACACGGGGAAGTCGACCTCGGCGCCGGACCCGTCGACCTTCAGCTTGAAGACGACCTCGGCCCCCTGGCTGCGGCCGATCCAGTTGCGCTGCATGGTCAACAGAGACTCGGCCCAGTCCAGCTGGTCCATGTCGTCCAACAAACGGTCGGAGTAGTCGGTGATCTTGAGGAACCACTGGGTCAGGTCGCGGATCTCGGGGACCGAACCGCAGCGCCAGCAGACGCCGGTGGAGATCTGCTCTTTGGCCAGGACCGTCTTGTCCACCGGGCACCAGTTGACCGGCGAGGTCTTGCGATACGCCAGCCCCCGCTTGAACATCTCCAGAAAGATCCACTGGTTCCACTTGTAGTAGTCGGGCAGGCAGCTGATGACCTCACGGCCCCAGTCGTAGGAGTAGCCGAGGCGGATGAACGACGAACGCATCTTGGCGATGTTGGCCAGGGTCCACTCCTGCGGGTGCGTTCCCCTCTTTATGGCGGCGTTCTCCGCCGGCAGGCCGAAGGCGTCGTAGCCCATCGGGTGCATGACCTCGTAGCCGCTCATCCGCCAGTAGCGGGCCATGGCGTCGGCGATGGTGTAGTTCTCGACGTGCCCCATGTGCAGGTCACCCGATGGGTACGGGAACATCTCCATCACGAACCGCTTCGGCTTGGCCCCCGGGTCGTCGGGGACGGCGTAAACCGCGCCGGCCTCCCATTCGGAGGCCCAGCGGGGTTCAAACGACTGCGGATCGTAGCGCTCTGCCATGGCTCCTAAATTACAGCACCGGCCCGGCGGACGGTTCGGCTGGCCGGGCCGCGCATTCACGCAACAGGGCCGTCGAAGGCTTTCCTCACAATTTCCAGAGCTTTAGTAGCATCGACCCCCAGTTGCCGTGCTTGCATGGCGAAGGTTTGAGCCGGGCCGGCCAGCAATCCCTCTACCTCGCTTCGCCGCCGCATTCTGTCGGGAACCGGTGCCACGAAGGTGCCGTGACGGCCTCTAGGTATCAACAATCCCGAGAGCTCGAGCTCTCGGTAACTTCGCGCCACCGTCCCGCTGGCCAGTCCGAGATCTTTAGCCAGTTGCCGAATGGTGGGAACGCGCGTGCCCTCGGTGAGGACTCCAGCACTGATCATGGTCGCAATCTGCGCTCGGACTTGCTCGAAGGGTGGAAGGGGGGACGAGGGGTCTACCTTGAGCATCAAGGCGAGTGCGCCTCCACTCGAGCGTCCCACTGCATGCGCCGTGGTCTGGTCAACGTAAACCAGGCCACGAATGCGGAGATGATCGCCAGCGCTCCAACCACTTGAGCGACCAACCCGCCTGGACCTTCAAGGGGAGCGAAGCCCATCGCCTCCCCCGCAATCGCCAGACACATCAAGCCAAGTCCTCCGGCCGTTATGGCGTGAGCTGAAGTAGAGCGGAGAACATCGTCCACCACCTTTTCCCCAGCCGACGACGCCGACTGTCGCCGGGAGACGATCAATCGCAACACCCCCTCAATCCCGGCAATCAGGAGGCCCACCGCCAGGGTTGAGGCTAAAAACCTTCCAGGGCTGGCTTCGGGGACGTTGGCGGGTGAGCCCGTGATCCGGGCGCCCACCGGAGTGAAAGCGTAGACACCCTCCAGGACGATGAAGACCAGAGCCGCAGATCTAAAAAGGCTGAGAGCCTGTAAGGGTACGTAATCGGTGACCACCCGGGGCTTGAGCGATGCAATCCCAGATGCCTTAGCCGGACGGTTCATCAGCAACTCTGCCACCAGTGCCCCAAGCAGGTATCCCACGAATCCGAATATCGCCGCCTCCAGGGGGCCGAGCCCTTCCTGCAGCGTGAGGGACAACAAGATCCCGCCCAGGAACCCCGCAGCCCTGCACCGCCTGGTCCAGGCAAGATAGCGGCGTACCCGCGGTCCTGCACTTCCCAGGGAAACTCCGTTAGCCTTCGCCCACCTCTGGAGGTCGCCCTCACTAATTCGCTGGGCCCGGTACAGCAGGAAAGCAACCAACAGCAAAAGCAATGGCAAAACTGCCAACTCGATCGGTCCCAGCAATCTGATATCCATGACATCCCGTCCTTTGTATCAATGTCTTATAACAATAGGACGATTGTGGATTCCGCGCAAGAAAAAATGCCCGGATCGACCCAGGGCCCTACGGATCGTCTATGCGTAAACGAGCCCATCACCCGAACCGGACAGGGGATCTGGCCGGCGAGCCAAGCGCGAGGCCGCCAAGCCGATAGTGAGGAAGCCCGGGTGACGGAGAAGGCCGGGAGATCTTTCCGGGCTGATAGGTCAAAGCCGTTGACGTCGTCCCGGACTTGTCCCGGAAGGAAGGCCTGCTGACGTACCAACCGCTCGGGTCATTGAGCCGGCGGAATGTCGGCCGGCTCCAAAGGTTCCAGTGCTCCATCGCCCCGGACCATGCTGATCTGCATGCCACTTGCGCTTAATTTAGATTCGCCTAAACTTAGATTTATGCAAGTCACAGATACTATTCAGGACTACCTCAAAACGATCTACTCGATCGCCCGGGCGGGCGACGGCGTGCACACCAGCGCCATCGCAGACCGGCTGAAGGTAAGCCCCGCCTCGGTCACCTCTATGGTCAAAAAGCTGAGCGGTCTCGGGTACCTGACCTACACCCGATACCAGGGCGTGGAGCTCACCGAAAGCGGTACCGAGGTCGCCTTGGAGGTCATCCGGCACCACCGCCTGCTCGAGCTCTACCTGCACCACTCGCTCGGTATTCCGTGGGACCGGGTCCACGACGAGGCCGAGGTCCTGGAGCACGCGATCTCGGAGGACGTTGAGGACGCAATTGCGAAGATCCTCGGTAACCCCACCCACGACTGCCACGGCGACCCCATTCCGCCGAAGAGCGGCGTCTATCTGGAGACCCGCCACGACACCCTGGAGCAGGCGGAGCCCGGCCCCGCCCGGGTCGAGCGCGTGTCGGATCGGGACCCGGAAGTTTTGAGGCACCTGGCCAAAATCGGTTTACAGCCGGGAACGGAGATCGTCATCGAACGCAAAGATCCCTACGGAGGCCCGGTCTGGGTGAAGGTCGGCAAGCGCCGCCACGCCGTTGGAACCGAGCTGACCACCAAGGTCTACGTTTCGAAGGTGCAGCCGTGAACCTGCGTCTGCCCCGTCGCGCCCCCCGATCCAGCGCCTCGCCCCTGACCCCGGTGATCAGCCGGCGCCAGCTACTGAAATTCGGTTCGCTGGGGGTCGCCGGCGCGGCATCCAGCACGCTGGTAGGCAAGGTCGCCGCAGCCGCCGAGCAGCACGTCCACCGGGTGGCCGGCGCCGCGGGGGTTGCGACCGATGACCACAGCGGACACTTCGGCAACATCAGCGTGGGCGACGTCGACCTCTCCCGCTTCGACCCGATGGACTACCTGAAGGACTTCGACCCCGGCAAGGTCTCCACCACGGCCGACGGCAAGACCCTCCGGGAGTACGACATAACGGCGGTCGACGTGGAGATCGAGGTTGCGCCGGGCGTGAAGTTCGCGGCCTGGGCCTACAACGGCAAGGTCCCGGGTCCCACCCTTCGGGCGACCGAGGGAGACCTGATCCGCATCAGGTTTACCAACGCAGGATCCCACCCGCACACCATGCACTTCCACGGCTTCCACACCGCCGGTATGGACGGCGTGTTCGAGCTGGTCGGCCGTGGGGAGACCTTCACCTACGAGTTCATAGCCGAGCCCTTCGGCCTGCACCTCTACCACTGCCACACCCCGCCCCTCAAGCGCCACATCCACAAAGGCCTCTACGGCGTGTTCCTGATCGACCCTCCCGGCGGGCGGCCCCCGGCCAACGAGATGGTGATGGTGATGAACGCCTTCGACACCAACTTCGACGCCGAGAACGAGATCTACGCGGTCAACACGGTGGCTCACCACTACATGAAGCACCCGATCCAGGTGAAGCAGAACGAACTGGTGCGGGTCTACCTCGTGAACATCACCGAGTTCGACTTCTTGAACTCCTTCCACACCCACGCCACGTTCTTCAACGAGTACCGGACCGGGACGAAGCTGGAGCCGGACAACTTCACGGACACGATCATCCTGGGCCAGGGCGAGCGGTCGATCCTTGAGTTCACCTACAAGTTTCCGGGCGACTACATGTTCCACGCCCACATCAGCGAGTTCGCCGAGCTCGGCTGGAGCGGCATGTTCCGGGTGACGCCGTGAGCACCACTGAGAAGCTTCCCGACACCGAGACTCCGGCAAAGGAGAAGACCCCACGAAGCCGTCCGGCGCTGATCGCGCTGCCGCTGCTGTTCACTGCCGCCATCGTGCTGTTCTTCATCCAGCTCGGCCCGGCCGGCATCTTCCCGGGCAACTTCCCGCCGGTGGAGGAACTGACCTTCGGCCGGGTGACGCTTCAGGAGGACCAGATCAAGCTGGTCGTCACCAACGGCGGTCCGTCCGACGTCCAGATCGCCCAGGTGATCATCGACGACGCCTACTGGGACTTCTCCACCAGCGTCGAAGGTTCGGTCGAGCGCCTGAAGTCGGCAACTTTGACGATCCCCTACCCCTGGGTCGACACCGAGCCGGTAAACATCCGGCTGGTCACGTCGACCGGCGTGACTTTCGACCACGTCATCGACGTAGCCACACAGACCCCTGCCGTAGACGGCCGCTTCCTGCTCACCTTCGCTTTGATCGGCATCTACATCGGGCTCATCCCGGTGCTGATCGGTTTGACCTGGAAGCCGTTCCTGGCGACGCTCTCCCGCCGCTGGCTCAACTTCTTCCTGGCGTTCACCGCCGGTGTGCTGATTTTCCTGGCGTTCGAGACCCTCGACGACGCAGTCGGCGAGGCCGCCGGCCTGCCCTCGGCGTTCGGCGGGATAGGCATCGTAATCATGGGCGCCGCCCTGGCCTTCGTCGCCACCTTCCTGATCGGGCGGGCCTTCCGGGGCCGTCCCGGAACCGACGCGGCGGTGGTCACCGCCTTCACCGTGGCTGCGGGTATCGGCGTGCACAACCTCGGTGAGGGTCTGGCGGTCGGCGCTGCCTATCGCCTGGGGGAGATCGCCCTCGGAACCTTCCTGGTGATCGGCTTCGCTATCCACAACACCACCGAAGGGCTCGGAATCGTCTCGATTCTAGGCAAGCGCAAGGTGTCGATCGGCCTGCTGATCCTGTTGGGCGTCGTCGCCGGACTTCCCACCGTGCTGGGCGCCTGGGCCGGAGCGTTCTTCTTCTCGCCCACCCTGGCCACCGTGTTTCTCGCCGTGGCGGCCGGGGCCATCGCCCAGGTTGTCGTCGAGGTGCTTGGTGTGGTCAAGAGGTCCGAGGGGGGCCTAACGTCGGTTGAGGCGCTGGGCGGGATCGCCGTCGGCATCGCCGTCATGTTCCTGACCGGGGTGTTCGTAGCCGCATGACCAGGCTCGCCCCGGTACTCCCCCTTCTGTTCGTGCTGGCCGCCTGCGGCGGTGGCGGCTCAGCCGGCGGTGCGACCTCCAATCCGGCTGCCGCCCGCGGCGCCGATCTCTACAAGGCCAAGGCCTGCGCCAGCTGCCACACGGTCGACGGCTCGACGCTTGTCGGACCGACCTGGAAGGGCCTCTACCAGTCCGAGGTTGAACTAGAAGACGGGACCAAGGTCGTCGCCGACGATGTGTACCTCCACGAATCGATACTTAAGCCGAGCGCAAAGACGGTGAAGGGATTCCCGGCCGGCCTCATGGAGACGGTTATCAAGCCGGACTCCCTGACCTTCGAGGAGGCCCAGGCCCTCGTGGCATACATCAAGACCCTGAAGTAGCAGTTTCGGCCAACTCCCCTAGCTGCAGATTAGACTTCACCTCCCATGGCCAGCCCGCCCGCCCCGGGCGCTTCCGCCCCCAACTCCACCCGCGTCCGCAAGGCCGCCTTTTTTTCGCTCGTCATCACTCTCGGACTCGTGGCGGCCAAGGCAGCGGCAGCGCTGGCGACCGGGAGCCTGGCCCTGCTGTCCGAGGCGGCCAACTCGGCGCTCGACGTCGGGACGACCCTCATCACTTTCATCGCCGTCCGGATCGCCGCCCGCCCGCCGGATTCCGACCACCCGTACGGGCACGGCAAGGCGGAGAACCTCGCGGCACTGCTCCAGACAATGGTCCTGGTGGGCCTCGCCATGTACATCGCCGTGAACGCGATCTTCCGCCTCCGGACCGGCCACGCCGACATCGAAGCCGCCTGGTACTCGTTCGTGGTGGTCATCGGTTCGATGACGGTAGACGGCTGGCGGTCGACGGTCCTCAGGAAGGTCGCCCGGGAGGAGCGCAGCCCGGCCCTGGAGGCCGACGCCCTCAACTTCCGGTCCGACCTGCTCAGCTCGGGCGCCGTCCTGGTGGGCTTGATCCTGGTGAGAGCCGGTTACCCGGCGGTCGACGCCATAGCCAGCCTCGGGATCGCCGGCTACGTCGCATGGATGAGCATCAAGATGGGCAGGTCGAGCATAGACACCCTGATGGACCGGGCTCCCGCCGGGTCCAGCGCCCGGATAGGCCAGATCGCCTCCCGGGTCGAAGGGGTGGAGGAGGTGCGCCGGGTGCGGGTCCGGTACGTCGGGGGCGAACCGCAGACCGACGTGGTAATCGCCATCTCCCGGAGGGTCCCCCTGGAGCGGGCGCACGACGTGACCGAGGAGGTCGAGCGGGTCATCCGGGAGGAGGAGCCGGGGGCCGACGTGGTCGTCCACGTCGAGCCGCTGGCCGACGAGAAGAAGGTCGCCCAACAGGTCGAGGCGGTCGCCCTGCGGCAGCCGGTGGTGGCGGAGGTCCACAACATCGCAGTGACCTCGCACCCCGAGGGCGACCACATCTCGCTGCACGCAAAGTTCCCCGCCGAGATGGACCTGGAGAAAGCGCACGCACTGGCCGATCAGCTGGAGCGGGAGATCATGGGCGAGATTCCGGGAGTGGTCAGGGTCGACACCCACATCGAGCCGCTGGAGGAGGGCGCCTTCGGCCTGGACGTGACCGAAAGCCACATGCTTCTGGCGCAGTGGACCAAGCAACTGGCCGAGCGCCAGCCCGAAGTTCACGACTGCCACGAGGTTCTGATCACCGAGTCGGAGGAGGGCTTGGCCATAGTCATGCACTGCGAGGCGGAGCCGAAGCTGTCGGTGCTGGCCGTCCACGACGCATCGACCAGGATCGAGAATGCCACCCACCTCAGGTGGCCCGATGTGAAGCGAGTAACGGTACACTTCGAGCCGGTCGACAGCGGCTGAGAACAATGCGCCCTTCGTGATCTTGGTAAACTCGTTGTTCCCGGGGCTATAGCTCATTTGGTAGAGCGCCGCCATGGCATGGCGGAGGCGAGGGGTTCGAATCCCCTTAGCTCCACAATTACAGGTATGTAATTCTCTTCGATGTAGTCCTCGGCCGCGAGACACTCACCCCTTAGCTGGGGCATAGGGGGGTCCCGAAGTTAGGCCCCATCACAAGCCGGCAATTCGTGCACCGTTCTTTCCTGACCACAAAGCAGTCCCGACCTAACCGCAATTCTTAAATTTGCGTCACCGACGCAAGAAAATTCGCACGACACAACAAGCTCCCTGGTCTTCGCCTCCTAAATCAAACGAAGCGCTCGGTCTGAGACGCGAACCTCAACCCGCTGGCCCCAACGCAGTGTGAGGGCGTCGGCCTCGATGCCGTCCCCGAAGACGACCAGGCCGTCGGTCTCCGCCACCAGCGCCAGCTTCTCCCCGGCTTCCAGCCGTCCGCTCGTCAGCGAAGTGCCGGTCGCCCGGGACGGCCACGCCTCCCGCACGAACCAGCACAGCGCAGCGTCCGCAGGTCCCGGCATCCCCGGCGCAGACGCCCGCTCCCGGGCCACCGAGGCCAGCCAGCCGGTGGCGCCGGTTCCCGTCCCGACCAGCACGCCCGAGCTCGACTGGTGCTCGGTGCCCATTTCGCACACCAGGGCGTAGCGGGCGGACTGGTGGGACGGGTGGCCCAGGAACACCTCGTTCAGAGCGGTGAGGGTCTGGCCGTCGTCGGAGGATGCGGTGACCATCGTCAGGTGGTCGCTGGCAGGGTTGGCCCGGATCGCCCGGTGCAGCAGGCCGGCAGCTTCGCCCGGGGCGTGGCGGACCAGGACCCCGGCGTTCCTGCCCGGCTCCGGGTCGATCCCGATCACGACCTGACCATCGAGGTACTTCGCCACGTTCGCCACCAGCCCGTCCTGACCGACCACGACGACGACATCCCCAGGGTCGAAGGCAAACCGGCTGAGGTCGCCCCGCTCGACCCGTCCCCGGCGCCAGTCCGGGGGAATCGCCGCCGCAACCTCACCCAGGCTTTCCGTCGTGAGCTCGTGGCGCCGCTTGACCTCCTCCATGCTGCGCCCTCTGGTCGAGAGGAAAAACGCAGCCTGCCCCGGGGTGCCGTGCCGGGCGACCAGCTCGTCGAACTCGGTCTGGCGGTGGACCACCACAACCCGGGGCTTCAGGCTCACGCCGCCCCTCCGAACCGCCGGATCACGTCGGTGAGCAGATCGGGCGTGATCGTCAGGTTGTCGATGGCCGGCAGGTTAGCCGCCAGCTCGTTGAGCGCAAGTGCGGTCAACAGCCGGGCGTCGAGGTCCCGGTAGACGTCGATCCGTGCCGCCTCGCCGGCTGCAGCTGCCTCACCGAGCAGGCGGGTGGACGCCGCCTCGGCAGCGCCGAGCACCTCGGCACGTTCCGCCTCCGCCGCCGCGCTCACCCGAATGCGCTCCGCTTCGGCGACGTTGGCGATGCGGTCGGCCTCCGCCTTCTCGGTCGCCCGGCTGCGGGCGTTCGCGCCGTGTTGGGCAACCAGCTCCTCCTCCCGGCGGGCCAGCTCGATCTGGTTCTGCATCTCGTTCTCCGCAATCGCCCGCTCCCGCTCGACGGCGAGGGCCCGGCGCTCGAAGGTTGCGCGGTCGGATTCGGCCTGGACCTGCTCCCGGGTCGGCGTCTGAAGCGCCCGCTCCAGGTCGTTCTCGGCCCTGACCGCCACGACCCGGACGTCTCCGATCACCACTCCCCGCTCGGCAAGGCGGGCGTCGCCCACCAGCGCATCGGCTACCCGCTCCCCCACCAGCTCAATGCCCGCATTGAGCACCTCCTCCACCCCCAGCGTTCCGATGAGAGCGAGGGCCGGCTGCTGGCACAGCTCGGTCAGGATTCCCCCGACCCTCTCCAGCGGCGCGGAGTTCCACCGGCCGGTTTTCGGGTCGATGCCGAAGTCGATCCGGGTGGAGGCAAGGACCGGGTCGGTGAAGCGGTAGGTGATTGTTGCCTGGACCGTCACGTCCTGGAAGTCACGGGTCCGGGCGTGGAACAGAAGGGGCTGCTCCTGATCGGCGATGGGCACCTCGCTGAGGGCGCTGGTCAACGGCAGGAACCAGAACGCCAGCCCCGGGCCCTTGTGGCGCGGCCGTCCCTTCTGCAGGTGCACGACATACGCGGTTGGCTCGGCCCGCAGGTGGCGAACGAACGGTAGATGCTGAATCTCGGCCATCTTCATCTCCTTTTCCGGTTGTTTTCGTCATTAAGACGATAAGACCATACTGGATAAATGTCAATCTGACGATTAGTCTGGACAGATGACCGAATCACTTCATCTGACGGCCGCGGTAGCGGTTGACCTGGTCGTGCTCACCGTTCGGGAAGGGCGGTTCCTGACCGTCGTCGTCGAGCGCGGCATCCCGCCGTTCAAAGGCCGCATGGCCCTCCCGGGTGGTTTCGTCTTGAACGACGAAACACTTGCCGAGGCTGCGACCCGGGAGCTGGCCGAGGAGACCGGGGTTGCGGCAGAGACCGGCCACCTGGAGCAGCTGGCCACCTACGGCGACCCGGATCGGGACCCCCGCGGGCGGGTGGTGGCCGTTGCCTACCTGGCCCTGGTCCCCGACCTGCCCGACCCGGTGGCCGGGTCGGACGCTGCGGGCGCCGGACTCGAGTCGGTCGACGACCTGCTTTCCGAGCCGGACCGACTGGCCTTCGACCACCACCGCATCCTGTCCGACGGCGTCGAGAGGGCCCGGGCGAAGCTCGAGTACTCGACCCTGGCCACCGCGTTCTGCCCGGAGTCGTTTACGGTGGCGGAGCTGAGGGGGGTGTACGAAGCGGTCTGGGGTTTCCCGCTGGACCCCCGGAACTTCCATCGCAAGGTCACCTCGACCCCGGGATTCGTGGAAGAGACGGGAAGCCGCACCAGCAGGCAGGGAGGGCGGCCCGCTCAGCTCTACCGCCGCGGTGAGGCGAAGTTCCTCTACCCGCCGTTTCTTCGCTAGCCGGTGTCGAACGGCCGGGTCGGCGTACCCACGGAAAGAGGAACCGACGGAATGCATCCTAGAATCAGGACTGCCGGACCGATTTTTCCGTTCCCCAACACAGATGGGCAAACCGTTTGATCGAGTGGCTCCTGCTTGGGGTGGTCGTCCTGATGGTCGCCGCCAACGCGTTGTTCGTGGCGGCCGAGTTCAGCCTCGTGACTATCGACCGGCCCCTGGTGGAGAAGGCTGCCGGTGAAGGCGACGTACGGGCCGGGGGAATCCTCGCTGCGCTGAAGTCCCTTTCGACCCAGCTTTCCGGGGCCCAGCTCGGCATCACGGTTACCAGTCTGATTGTCGGTTTCATCGCCGAGCCCTCACTGGCGGCAATCCTGCTCGGGCCCCTTCGACGTGTCGGCCTGGCGGACTCCGCTACCGCGGTCGCGTTCGGAAGCGCATTCATCCTGACAACCGCCTTCCAGATGATCCTCGGAGAGCTGGTCCCCAAGAACCTTGCCCTGGCCCGCCCCTACCAGGTCGCCCGGGCAGTCGCCGGTCCCCAGCGGGCGTTCACCGCCGCCACCGGGCCGTTGATCGATTTCCTCAACGGCTCCGCCAACCGGATCCTGCGCGCCTTCGGAGTGGAGCCGGTGGAGGAGCTGGCCTCAGCCCGCTCCCCCCAGGAACTGCTCTCCCTTGTTCAGCGGTCACGCTCCGAGGGAACCCTGGAGAGCAACACAGCCAAGCTCCTGATCCGGTCCTTCAAGTTCGGCGGCCTCTCCGCCGCCGATGTCATGGTCCCGCGGCGGCGGGTGCGGACACTTAGCGTCGACTCACCCATCTCGGATCTCGTGGCGCTCGCCCGGTCCACCGGCCACTCCCGGTTCCCGGTGCTGGGCGAGGGGGTCGACGACCCGGTAGGCGTCGTGCACATCAAGCAGGCGATTGCAGCCCCCTTCGACGAACGCTCCGTCCGCCGGATCGGCGAAGTGATGATCCCGCCGGTCCTGGTGCTGGAGTCGACCAACCTGGACCAGCTGCTCAGCGTTCTCCGGGGAAGGGGCCTGCAGATGGCGATCGTGGTCGACGAGTACGGAGGGACGGCGGGGATCGTCACCCTCGAAGACCTGATCGAAGAGATCGTGGGCGAGATTGTGGATGAGCACGACCGGACCAACCTGCACGCCCACCGCCGGCCCGACGGGGTCTGGTCCCTGTCCGGGTTGCTCCGCCCGGATGAGGCACGGGAGCTGACGGGCCTTGCCTTCCCCGAAAGCGACGACTACGACACGCTCGGCGGCCTGATGGCGGGCGAGCTGGGGAGGATTCCGAAGGTGGGCAACGTGGCGGCGGTCACCCTCGAAGAGGTCCCCGTGGTTCTGACGGTGCAGAGAATGGACGGATTCCGGGTGGACCGGCTGCTGGCGGACGTCCAGGCCGACCCGGCATTCGGTGGGAACGACCAGTCGTCGGAGGGTGCTGCCGATGAGTAACGCCTCTGCCCTGCTCATCGGCGCAGCCCTCCTCATAGGCAATGCGTTCTTCGTGGGGGCCGAGTTCGCATTGATTTCGCTGCGGCGTTCGCAGATTGAGCCCCGGGCCGAGACGGGCTCCAGGCCGGCGAGGATCACTCTCAAAGCCATGGAGAACGTGTCGCTCATGATGGCGGGAGCCCAGCTTGGGATCACCATGTGCTCCCTGGGCCTGGGGGCCATAGGAGAGCCCGCGGTGGCTCACCTGCTCGAGGTTCCCTTTGCCGCGATGAACCTTCCCGAGCCGCTGCTCCACCCGATCGCTTTCACCGTCGCCCTGGGGATTGTGGTCTTCCTTCACATGGTCCTGGGCGAGATGGTCCCCAAGAACCTGGCGCTGGCGGGCCCCACGAGGTCGGCCCTGCTTTTGAGCCCGATTCTCTACGCCATTGTCCTGGTCCTGAAGCCCTTGATAGTCACCCTCAACGCCATCGGAAACGCGATCCTGCGCCTGTTCAAGGTCGAGCCTAAGGACGAGGTGGCCTCGGCCTTCACCCGGGAAGAGGTGGCCGCGCTGGTGGCCGAGTCCAAAAAGGAGGGGCTGCTGAAAGAGGGCGAGCACGAGCTGCTGGAGGGGGCCCTGTCGTTTCCGGAGCGCAGCGTTCGCACGGTGCTGATCCCCACCTCCCGGCTGGAGGTGTTGGGCACCGGCATCACCGCCGCCGACGTGGAGGCCAAGTCGGCGGAGACCGGGTTCTCCCGGTTCCCGGTGCGCGACGCCGAGGGCCAGCTGATGGGCTACCTGCACTTGAAGGACGTCCTGGAGGAGGACCCCGCCAAGCGGGTGCGTAAGATCGCCGCCAAGCGCATCAGGCCCATGCCCACCCTGGCCGCCGACGAGCCCCTCGACTCGGCCCTTCGCTTGATGCAGGAGCGCGGCACCCACCTGGCTCGGGTGCACGAGCCGGACGGCAGGTTCATCGGCGTGGTGACCCTGGAGGACGTGCTGGAGGAGCTGGTAGGGGTAATCCGGGACGCCACCCAGTCGGCCTAGAAGCTCATGGGTCCCGGCGGCGTACGAACTCGCTGAACCTGAGGAGCAGGTCGTCGGTCTGAAGCCTCACGGCCTTCAGGTCGAGGGCCATCAAATCGGTCGGAGTCCCCTCGGAGAGTCCCCGCACTTCATCGAGCCTGCCCTGCAATGCGGCAGAAAGCGGCCCGGCCGGCTCCAGCTCCAACGCCTCGGTGAGGTACCTCAGCATCGAGTGAAGCTGCTGCATCACCCCGAAGACCTCGAACATCTGCCCGGCGACCTTCGGCGAGCTGCGCCAGGTAGACCCTTTGAACGTCAGCTGAGTCACCTTCTGGCCGGCGCCGAAACAGTCGTAGGCGATACAACCCGGGAACCCCTCGGGCCGCAGGCGCTCGTGGATGCTGCAGCGAAAGTCGGTTGTGAGCTTCGGGCAGGGTTTGCCCGCCGGCTTGCTGATCGCGAAGTCCGAGGAGACCGCAAAGGCCGGGGCGACACAACAGAGCCCGCAACACTTCTCGCAGTCGGGCTTGAGGTCCGGGCCGGGGGCATAGGGCACGGTTGAAGGTTAACCGTGGTTTGCCGCCACTACACTTCTGCCGATGGCAGACGAGCAACAGGTCGAGATGCTTCTCAACTCCGTGGGCGAGTGGAACGGCTGGAGGGCGCGCAACCTCAAAACCCGGCCGAACCTTCGGCACGCGGACCTGACGAAAGCCAACCTGAGGAGAGCCGATCTAAGGCGGGCGGACCTGCGCGAGGCGGTTCTCCACCGCGCGAGCCTCAGCGAAGCCCGCCTCGGCGGAGCCGACCTCACCCGGGCAACCCTCAACGAGTCGGATCTCATTGCGGCCGACCTGAGCAAGGCGGTGTTCGCCCGGGCCTCTCTCGTAGGGGCTTTGATGCTGGGGGCAAACCTCCGGGGCGCCGACCTCAGCGTGGCCGATCTCCGGGGCGCCGACCTTCGTGGTGCCGACCTGAGGGGAGCCGATCTGTCGCAGAGCTTCTTTCTGGTCCAGACCCAGGTCGAGTCGGCAACCGGCGACCTGCAGACCGGGCTTCCGCCCTCCATCACGCGGCCGCACCACTGGGGCGACCTGGAAAATAAGGGGAACAGGCTTTAGGCGCGCACCTTCTTGCCGGTAGGTCGGATCTAACCTCCTGGTCGGGAAGCAGCATCACGACGCGATCGCGGCGACGTAGTGTACCGGGGGCATCCGGGTCGAAGGGCTTCCGGAAGCTAAGCCCACCCCGCCCTTTGATTGGCCGAAGTAGATTTGTGGCTATGGCCGACCGGATCCAGACCCTGAGGGAGCTCAACCGGACCATCCTGGCCCGCCAGATGCTTCTGTCCCGGGACTCCGGCGCGGCAACCGAGGCGGTCTCCCGGCTCGTCGGCCTGCAGGCGCAGTCCGCCGTGGCGCCGTTCGTCGGGCTGTGGACCCGCGTTGAGGGCCTCAGCCGGGAGGAGGTCGCCCGTCTGATCGAAGACAAGACGATCCTCAAGGCGACGATGATGAGGGGCACGCTGCACCTGCTCACGGCGGCGGACTATCTCGAGTTCCGCTCCACGCTCCAGCCGGTGTTCGACGCCGCCCTCGCCGGGATTCTCAAGGGCCGGGCGGACGGCCTCGACGTGCTGAA
>DASTUJ010000020.1 GCA_035759705.1 Actinomycetota bacterium
AGTCCGACGGCGGCGGCGATGCTGGCCAGGCCCAGCACGACGGTAAGAACGACCACCAGCGTCGGGGCCGTGGGCTCCGATCCGTCCCCGTTGGTCATCGTCGGCACAACGAGCAGGTCGGCGACTCCCAAAAGTCCGAGCAGGATTGCCGTATTCCGAACCGTAATCATCCAGACCCCCCTTAAAGACGGTTCCACAACGCCACGAACGCGGGGATTATCCGCCTTCGGATAGGTAGAGTCGAGGGGGTAGGGGAGTGGATTTTCAACCCGGGTAGGTACTGTTGTAGTTCACCATCCAACCGATGCCGAACTTGTCCTTCAGGCTTCCGAAGTAGTCCCCCCACATCTGGTCGTCTATCGGCATCTCGATCTCGGCGCCCTCCGAAAGTGCGTTGAAAATCCGGTCTGCCTCGTCCTTGGTGGCGGGATGGACGGAGATGTACGAGTTGTTGCCCGGGGTCACCGTCTGCCCGAACGACTCCAGGGCATCGCTGGCCATGAGGAGCTCGTCGCCGATCGGCAACGCCATGTGCATGATTTTGTCCCCGTCCGCCTCCGAAACCGGAGCGCCCTCTGTCGGCATGTCCTTGAACTTCACCATGGACGAGAACTCTCCCCCGAAGACGGACTTGTAGAAGTTGAACGCCTCCTCGGCGTTGCCGCCGAAGTTCAGGTACGGGTTCAGCTTGGTCACGATTACCTCCTATCGGTTTCTCTATGAGCCCTCGTACGCCTTTTCCAGCTCGGCCAGATCGAACTTCTTCATCTGCAGGAAGGCCTGGGTCACGCGGTCGATCTGCTCCTGCGATCCCTCGTTCATGATCTCGTCGAGCCGGGCGGGAACTATCTGCCAAGAAAGCCCGAACTTGTCCTTCAGCCAGCCGCACTGCTCGGCCGAGGGGTCGGCGGACAGACTGTCGAAGAAGTGGTCGATCTCCTCCTGGTTGTTGCAGTCGACCATGAGCGAGATGGCCTCGTTGAAGTTGAACTCGTGCGCCCTGGCGCTGTCCATGGCGGCGAAGTGCTGGCCCTCCAGGGTGAAGTTGCCGTACTGGACCGTGCCCGGTTGCTCCGGCTCCTGGCCGGGACCGTAGGGCAGGACCACCTCCACCTCGGAGTCGCCGAACAGCGAGGTGTAGAAGCGCATCGCCTCCTCCGCCCGGCCCCAGGCGTCGCCGGTGAACATCAGGGTCGGGGTGATCCGCTGAGTGATCTCCCGATCACCGGCGTACCCGACCTGCCAGGACAGGCCGTAGCGGTCCTGGCACCAGCCGTAAAGATCGCTGAAGGGGTAGGACTCCAGGGGCATGAGGGTCGAGCCGCCTTCGGAGAGCGCAGACCAGTACTCCGTGACCTCCTCCTTCGTCCCGCAGGTGACGAAGAACGAAACCGCGGGGGTGAACTTGAACAGCGGTCCGGCGCTGATGGCCTGGAACGGTTGCCCGAACAGCTCGAACGACACGATGTCGCAGTCCCCGGAAGGGGTGTCGGTGATGGTCCTAACGCTGGTGATCCGGGACTCGGGAAACGTGGAGACATAAAACTCGGCTGCCTCTTTGGCTTGGTTGTCGAACCACAGATGGGGGGTGATGTTGCGCATGGTTTCGCCTCCGATCTCTCTGGTACCTGTTTAGCGCGCCAGACGGTAAATGTCATGTTGTTTTTAGGAATCGAGCGCAAGGCGCCGATCGAAAGTCCGTTCTGTGGTACCCCTTGATCCATGACTCTGCTCGCCGAGGTCGTCGCCGCTTCATCCGAGGTGTCGGATACGAGTTCCAGATCGGCCAAGATCGCAACCCTCGCGAAGCTGCTGCGGAAGCTGGAGCCCGAAGAGATCGCCGTCGTCGTCGGGTTTCTTTCCGGGGCGCCCCGGCAGGGCCGGGTCGGAGTCGGGTGGTCGATGTCCTACAGCGTGGAGCGCCCGCCGGCGGCCGAGCCCTCCCTCACCGTCTCGGACATCGATTCTGCAATCGGCGACATTCAGGAGAGCACCGGAGCCGGCTCGGCCACCCGCCGCAGGGACATCCTCGGCGACCTGTTCGGGCGGGCCACCGTACCGGAAGCCGGCTTCCTCCGGCGGCTCTTCACGGGGGAGCTGAGGCAGGGGTCGCTGGCGGGCCTGATGGTCGATGCGATCGCCAAGGCGGCGGCGGTGCCGGGCGACGCAGTCAGGCGGGCGCTGATGCTGTCCGGCGACCTTCCCGGCACGGCTACCACGGCGATGACGCTAGGGGAGCAGGGCCTGCTCGACATCGGCTTCGAGATGTTCCGGCCGATCATGCCGATGCTTGCCTCGACCTCTACCGGCGTCGATGAGGCGGTGGCCGGGTTCGCCCGTTCGTCGGTCGAGTGGAAGCTCGACGGGATCCGGATCCAGATCCACCGCCGGGACGACGAGGTGCGCATCTACACCAGGGGCCTTAACGAGATCACGCCGGCCCTGCCGGGGATCGTCGACGCGGTCGGGCGGCTCCCGGCTGCCCAGGTGGTGCTGGACGGCGAGGCGCTGTGGATGAACGAGACCGGACCGGCCGCGTTCCAGGAGACGGTGTCCCAGATCGATGCCGGCGCTCCCCCCGAGGGGATCGTCACGTTCCTGTTCGACCTCCTGCACCTGGACGGCGAGGACCTGCTCGACACCCCCCTCGAGGAACGCTCGGCCCGGCTGCAGGAGCTGGCACCGCACCTCAAGGTTCCCGCCCTGACAACCTCCGATCCCCACGAGGCCCAACGGGTGCTTGATGAAGCGCTGGCGGCCGGGCACGAGGGTGTTGTGGTGAAGGACGTGGCATCGCTCTACGCCGCCGGGCGGCGGGGAAAAGCGTGGCGAAAAGTAAAGCCGGTCCTGACCTACGACCTGGTCGTCCTGGGCGCCGAGTGGGGCCACGGCCGCCGGCAGGGGTGGCTCTCCAACCTCCACCTTGGGGCTCGGGACCCCGAGACCGGACAGTTCGTGATGGTGGGGAAGTGCTTCAAGGGGCTTACCGACGACCTCCTGCGCTGGCAGACCGACGCCCTGCTGGGGCTCGAAGCCGAGCGCAAGGGGATCCTGGTGAGGGTGCGGCCCGAACTTGTGGTCGAGGTCGCCCTCGACGGGGTCCAGGTGTCGACCCGCTACCCCGGAGGCGTGGCACTGCGTTTCGCCCGCATCAAGCGCTACCGGCCCGACAAGAGCGCGGCCGAGGCCGACACGATCGATGTGCTCCGGACCTTGCTGAATAAGTCCACCTGAACTCAGGTACCTGACTGATCCCGATCCGGCGTTGACAAACTTACGATGTAAGTGTACCTTACAACGTAAGTTCAACCGGATCGACAGCTGGGACCTCTCAGCAGGGAGACAAAAATGACGGTCACCACCGCCTCACCGCACCAGCGTCGGCAGCCCGAAGAACGGCCGCCCACCCCTTACCCGCACGAGATCGAGGAGCGGTCGGTGCGCAACGCCGGCTTGGTGGCGGGTGTCGCCATACTCCTGATGAGCGCACTGGCGATCTTCGGCAACTTCATAGTTCTTGAAGGGCTGGTCACCCCCGGCGACGCCTCGGCTACCGCCAAGGCCATCACCGGATCCCTTCTAACGTTCCGCTTGGGAATCGTGAGCCTGTTGATGATTGTGGTTCTGGACGTCGTCGTCTCCTGGGGCCTGTTCCGGGCCTTCGCACCGGTGAACGAGGGGCTGTCGAGGCTGGCCGCCTGGTTCCGTCTTGCGTACTCCGGGGTCTTCCTGGTCGCGATCGGCCACCTAGCCGGGGTGGTTCGACTGCTCGGCACCGAGGGATACCTGGCCGCATTCAGCCTGGAGCAGAGGCAGGTGCAGGCGCTTCTCGAGATCAACGCCTTTACCGACATCTGGGACGCCGGCCTCGTTCTGTTCGGCGCCCACCTACTGATCGCCGGCTTTCTCACCTACCGCTCCGGGTTTGTCCCCAAGTTCGTCGGGGTGCTGCTCGTAATTGCAGGATTCGGATACATCTTCGACTCCGTAGCCGCCACGATGGCCGGCGGTGCTTTCCCCGCAATATCCTCCTTCACCTTCCTCGGAGAGTTCGTGCTCGCCCTGTGGCTGGTCGTCCGTGGCCGCCGGATCAGACTGGACCGACCTTCCGGCTACGCTGGGCGAAGGCAACCGGAGGGAGGCTTTTGATGGGGTGGGAGTACAAGATCATTCGACCCAAGGACGTGCCGGGATTCTTCGGCGCGTCCGGCTTGGAGAACGACCTTAACGACAAGGGCAAAGAAGGGTGGGAAGCGGTGGCTATGTACGCCGATCCCGAGGAGCCCAAGAACTACGGCGTTCTGATGAAGAGGCCGCTGGCCGCCGGCTAAAGAATTTCGAAATATCTGCTTGACGGCTCACGGATCATATTTTACTATCTAGTTAATTAACCGTACGGTTCAATACAGCAAGGTGACACATGACCGAATCAGAAGCGGATTTTCTAGACAGGGCCTTTGCGGCTCTGGCCGACCGGACCAGGAGGGCGATCCTCGCCCGGCTGGCCACCGGGGAGGCCGGGGTCACGGAGCTGGCGGAGCCGTTTCAGATGAGCCTTCCGGCGGTTTCCAAGCACCTGAAAGTGCTGGAGAAGGCGGGGCTCATTACCCGGAGCTCGCAGGCTCAGTGGAGGTACTGCCGGTTGGAGCCGGAGCCGCTGAAGCAGGTGGCCCAGTGGGTGGGGGACTACAAGCGGTTCTGGGAAGAGAGCTACGAACGACTCGACGAGTACCTGGAAGACCTCAAGAAAAAGACCCAGGAAGGAGAAGAGAAATGACCACGACCACGATTGGCAAGCTGAACGTCGAACTGCCCGAGGACCGTCCCGTAGTGCACATGAGCCGCACCTTCAACGCCCCCGTAGAGCTGGTCTTCAAGGCCCACAGCAGCTGCGAGCACATGACCAACTGGTGGGGGCCGCGCAGCCAGCGGTTCGTCAGTTGCGACCTGGACTTCACCGAGGGCGGTAAGTGGCGGATCGTCACGGCCGGCGACGACGGCCAGCAGCACCCGTTCAAGGGCGAGTATCGGGAGATCGTGCCCAACAGCAAGCTCGTCTGGACCTTCTGCTACGACGTGCCCCCGATGGACGACGAGATCGTCGAAGAGATGGTCTTCACGGAGCAGGACGGCGTGACCACGATCACCACCACCTCCTACTCTCCGTCGTTCGAGGCCCGTGATGCCATGACCGGTACCGGGATGTTCGACGGCGCCGCCGAGACCTACGACCGTCTGGAGGAGTACGCCAAGACGCTGGCTTAACGCTACTCCGGCTCGGCACCCCCCGCCCCTCGGGCCGGGGGTGCAGCCGCGTACTAGGACGCCAGCTTCACCCGCAGGAACTCTTTCCACTCCTTCGGGGACAGGTCCCTCTCCAGGTTCTCCTGCACCAGTTGGGCGAGCCGGTGGTCGTTGTAGATCAAAAAGCCCATGAGTCCGATCGTCACCGGGTGCGCCGGCCGTTCCAGGATCTCGACGGTGTCTCCCGCAGCCAGCCCTCCTTCCTTCACCACCGAAAGGTAGGCGCCCGGGCGGTTGGCCTCCGAGAACCGGTTGGGCAGCTGGGGGTCCTCCATCCGCAGGCCCAGCTTCCAGCACGGCTGCCGGGGCTGGGTGACCTCAAACTCCGCGCTGCCGATCCGCCACCTCTCGCCGATGAGGGCGCCGGTGATCGCAACGCCTCTCAGCGTCAGGTTCTCGCCGAAGCTGCCGGGGGTGACCCGTCTCCCGAGCTGTACCTCCCACCACCGGTTGTCCTCCTCGGCGTAGACGTAAACCGCCTTTCGGAGTCCCCCGTGGACGTTGAGATCCCCCTGCCGGTCTCCCACCAGGCCCAGCTCCTTCACCCCGACGGGCCCTTCAACTGGAAGTTTCCAGATGCCGGTGTCGTAGACCAGGTCTCCCATCGGCACCTTTCGCATCTCTGCAAGGTTGACCGAGACGACGACGCCGGGCTGGTTGGATTCGCTCACTTCGGTTCTCCTATCGGGGCTTGTCTAGATATTAGGGGCCGCCGTCAAGCGGGGCGTAGACTGGACCGGAAGCGGGGGCATCCAGTCGAAAGGGAGCTCGTGGGCGGGTTCTTGATTCTTCTGGGATTGGGCGCATTTGCAGTCGCCGTGGTCGGCCTGGTCAAGGGATCGCTGCCTGCGATCCGGCTCGCCGACCGAAAGAGTGCCTGGGTCCTGGCCGCCGGAGCCTTCGTTGCCGTCGTGCTCGGGGGTTCAATGCTCACTCCGGTCGAACCTACAGCTTCAGACACGCCCTCAACCGAACCTTCGACGCTTCCTTCCGACTCAGGATCCTCCTCGCCCGTCGCCCCGGCGCCGCCGCCCGCCCCTTCCCGCCCGGCGGGCGTTCCCGCTGAGGCACAGCTCGCCACCGTCACCCGGCACGTCGATGGCGACACCCTTTGGCTCGAGGGTGGGACGCTGCCGCCGGCGGCGACCTCCTCGGTGCGTCTGCTGGAGATCGACTCTCCGGAGTCGGGGGTCGCCTACTCGTCCGAGGCGACCAACTTCCTGAAGCAGGAGCTTCCCATCGGGGCGACCGTGTACCTTCTGGCCGACCGGGGCGACACCGACCGCTTCGGCCGCTACCTGCGGTACCTGTGGAAGCAGAACGGCGAGTTCTTCAACGAAAAGGCCGTGCGCCAGGGGTTTGCGAAAGCGGTGCTGATCGCTCCGAACGACCGGTTCATCGCACAGATCCGAGCGGCCGAGGCGGACGCCAAAGCCGCCCGCCGGGGGATGTGGGCGGCCCCGATAGCGCCGCCGGTCGCTCCACCCCCAGTTGCGCCTCGGCCGCCCGCACCCGCCCCGGCCCCGGCCCCCGCTCCTCAACCCGCTCCGCCGGCGGCGCGTGGAGATTGCGACCCCTCTTACCCCGACTACTGCATCCCGCCCAACTCCCCAGACCTGGACTGCGGGGACATCAGGCGCAGCCTCACCGTGCTTCCGCCCGACCCCCACAGGCTGGACGGCATGCCGGGCCAGGCAGGGGAGCCGGACGGTATCGGTTGCGAGTCCTACGGCTAATCGGGTCCTGCGGTCAGCGGATCAGCAGGTCGGGCCTGGCAATGGTCGCCTCGCCGAGCGTCACCTGCAGCATCGGCCAGTGGCCGGTTGAGGTCAGGACCTCGTAGCCGTCGTCGGCGATCAGGACGGTGTCTTCGGACTTGGCTCCGGTGATCGTCGGGTTCCACGCCACCACCTGGCCGGCCTGAAGGACGTAGCCGCTCGAGGGCGTGCCCTTGACCTCCCGCCCGGCGTAACCGGTCAGCCCGCCCTGGTGGTGCAGCTTCCACTCCTCTGGGAACCCCTCGGCGGCGTACTGCTCGATCCCGGTATTGAAGACCTCGGCCAGGGTGGCGCCGGGCCGGCTGGCCTGGATGAACCGGGCGTCCACCCGGGCGGCCGCCAGGTGGCGGGCGACCTGATCGGCGCCCGGCTTACCGAAGCACAGCGTGCGGGTCACCGACGCGTGCAGGCCGTGCCGGCGGGCGGTCAGGGCAACGAGCATCGTGTGGTCCACCCGGTTCGCGGTGGGCACCGGGTGCCTGTACATCGGGAGTCGTTCGTCCGCGGCCACCAGGTTCACCACGGGCAGGATGTTCTTCTCGAAGCAAAGTGCCGCGACCCGGCTCGCCATGTCGAGCTCGCTTTCGCGAAGCTCGATCGACCGGCACGCCGACTCGACAATCGACGCTGCGTCCTGCGCAAGTTCCCGGTACCGGACAACCTCGGGGGGCAGCAGAACCCGGCGAAGCTCGACGACGCCGCTTGCCGCCTCGCGCTTTCCCGCAGGGAGGTCGCCGGCCACCCGGCTGCCTCCGGTAAGGCCGTCGATGATCTCGTTCTGCTGCTCCGGCAGGTGCCAGGGGAAGTCGACGACGTCGAAGCAACCGTGGGGAAGCTCCTCGTCGAACAGGCGCCGCGCTTCGATGTTGGGTGTGACGACGGTCGCTCGATCGGCGGTCACCACCGCGCTGCCGACGCCCGCCTCGGCCGACGTTGCAACGTGGTTGTGGCCCCCGGCGGTGATCCAGGCGAAGTTGGTCTGGGAGCCGAGCACCACACCGCTTAGGCCGGATTCGGCAAGCCAGGAGCGCACCTTCTCGAGCTTTGTCTCAACTTCTTCAACCCGGTCCATGGCCTGTCTCTACCCCGATTCGGTCTGCGGCGACGCTCTGCGTAGAATTCCACCAATCGATAGGCACATCTAGGCGGAGGTGGCTGAATGGTTGCACGTGCTCTGGCCGGGGCGCTACTGGTTCTTCTGATGCTGGCGGCCTGCAACACGGCGGACGATACATCGGATGCGAACACCACGGGGGAGACTGCGCAGTTCGAGATCTCCGGAGACGTCAGCGCCGTCGACATCGAGGACGTCGACTTCGACCCCAACATCTCCACTGGGACCGACGGCATCGACATAGACCCGGAAGCCAGCATCAGGGTGCAGCTGACAGTCAACATCGAGTCGATCAACGCTGAGGCGGCAGAGCTCTGCAAACTTCAGGCGGGCAGCGACGCGATTGTCGTGGTCACCGAGGACACCGACCTGGACTTCGACAGCGACCTCAGCGAGATGGACACCCTGGACGACGAGAGCATCATCGCCACCGGCACGGCTGAAGAACGGCTGGTCGAGTCCGACTCCACCCCGACCACCACCGATCCCGACGGCGCCTGCGTCCTGACGGCCGAGAGAGTACGGCTGGCGGAGGAGACGCCTTCCGAGCCCAGCGAGTCGCCCACTCCGGCCCCGAGTGTTACGGCAACGGCATAGTGATAATTCGCGCTTGACACACATAAGAGATTCCGTCAGGTTAACGCAGTTAACTTAACTGCCTAGCCAACGGAGGAGTCGGAATGCTCGCATCACTGGGCCGGTTTGTGTATCGCCAACGCGTCGCGGTGGTGTGGGCGAGCGTTGTGTTTATGGTGGCCTCCGGGATAGCGGGGGCCGGGGTCATATCCAAGCTCTCGACCGGGGGTTTCCAGAGCCAGGGCGCCGAGTCGTCCCGGGCGGCTCGGGCGCTCGACGAGGAGTTCTCCGCCGGCTCACCGAACCTGCTGCTGCTGGTGACGGCAACCAAGGCGGGATCGGTGGACGATGCCGCGGTCGCAGCCCGGGGGGCCGAGCTGACCGCCAAGCTTGCGTCCGACCCGCGCATCGAGCAGGCCTACTCCTACTGGAGCCTCGGGGTTCCGTCGCTTAAGAGCGAGGACTCCCGGCAGGGCATGATCCTCGCCCGGTTGAAAGGGGGCGAGGAGGAGGTCCTACACGAAGCGCATGAGATCGCTCCCACCTACACCCTGGACGAGGAGCACGTCAGCGTCCGGGTCGGAGGCAGCGCCAAGGTATTCAGCGAGATCACGCACCAGGTGGAGAAGGACCTCCAGAAGGCGGAGATCATCACCTTCCCCGTGATCATGGTGCTGCTGATCGTGGTGTTCGGCAGCGCGGTGGCGGCCGGGCTGCCGCTCGGTGTCGGCGGGTTGGCGGTGGTCGGCACGCTGGTGGTCCTCAGGATCCTGACCGGGTTCACCGAGGTGTCGATCTTCTCGTTGAACCTGACCACCGGCCTTGGTCTGGGGCTCGGCATCGACTACAGCCTGTTCATCGTGTCGAGGTTCCGGGAGGAGCTTGCCGCAGGAGCGAGCACCGAGCAGGCGGTGGTTCGCTCGGTCGAAACCGCCGGGCGGACGGTGCTGTTTTCCGCCCTGACGGTGGCCGCTTCGCTCTCGGCCCTGCTGGCCTTCCCGCTGCAGATCATGCACTCGTTCGCCTACGCCGGGTCCGCGGTGGTCGTCGTGGCCGCCTTCGGGTCGGTTGTGGCGCTGCCGGCGGTTCTCGGCATGCTCGGTGAGAAGGTCAACCGCTTCCGCCTGGTCGAGCAGCGCCCGGTGGTCGAGGGCGAGGGCTTCTGGGGTAACGCCGCCCGCTTCGTGATGAAGTGGCCGGTGCCGATCGCAGCCTCGGTGATCGTCCTGCTGCTCGCGCTCGGCGCCCCGTTCCTGGGCGTGAAGTTCGGTGTCTGGGACGACCGGGTGCTCGGTGAGTCCGCCCCCAGCAGGCAGGTGCAGGACCAGGTGAGGTCGAACTTCTCCGCCGGCGAGTTCGGCGCCCTGGCGGTGGTTCTCGACGACACCGCGGACCCTTCGGAGCGATCGGGCGGGGTCGGCGAATACGCTGCGTCGTTGTCGAAGCTGGACGGGGTCCTCAGGGTCGACGCCGAAACCGGCAGCTACGCCGCCGGCAACCAGGTGGCGCCGCCGATCCCCGAGATCTCCCAACGCTTCACCTCCGACCGGTCGACCTGGCTTTCGGTCGTCCCGTCCGTCGAGCCGATCTCGCCCGAGGCCGAGGACCTCGTCAACCGAGTCCGGGCCGTTCCGGCGCCGGGCAGCGTCGCAGTGGGCGGGCCGTCGGCCGACCTGGTCGACGGTAAGGCGACCCTGTTCGACCGCCTTCCCCTGGCCCTGACCGTCATCGCCGTGGTCACCATGGTCCTGCTGTTCCTCATGACCGGAAGTGTGCTCGTCCCGATCAAGGCGATGATCCTGAACCTGCTGTCCCTGGCGGCGACCTTCGGGGCCATGGTGTGGATTTTTCAGGAGGGCCACTTTGCCGACTTCCTCGGCTTCACGCCAACCGGAACACTCGACACCACCTCGCCGATTCTCATGTTCTGCGTGGCCTTTGGCCTGTCGATGGACTACGAGGTTTTCCTGCTTTCCAGAATCAAGGAAGAACACGACGCTGGCGCTGATAATGTGACTGCTGTAGCGAGGGGTCTCGAACGCACCGGGCGGATCGTAACGGCGGCGGCGAGCCTGCTGGCGGTGGTGTTCCTGGCGTTCATCAGTTCGGAGGTCGCGTTCATCAAGTTGATCGGAGTGGGGATGATGCTTGCGGTTCTCATGGACGCAACTCTGATCCGCGCAACCCTGGTGCCGGCGTTCATGCGCCTGGCCGGGAAGGCGAACTGGTGGGCTCCAAAGCCTCTCCGCCGTTTCCACGACCGCTTCGGGCTGAGTGAGTCCGGCCCGCGGCAGCCCGCATTCGACCAGGTCTCGTGAACCCGGAGTCTGCCCCCCTGGAGGCACGCCGTGCCCGGGCCCGCAGGGGCGAGGGGGACAAGCTGCGCCTCGAGATCCTGGCGGCCGCCGAGCGGCTGCTGGCGCTCACCTCGGACGAGAGCGCGGTGTCGATCCGTGCCGTCGCCGACGCCGTGGGGGTGACCCCGCCCTCCATCTACCTTCACTTCGCGGACAAGGAGGAGTTGCTGATCGAGGTCTGCGAGACGAACTTCGACAACGTCAGCAAGGCGGTCGAGGAGGCGGCGGCCAGGGCCTCCGACCCTCTGGAGGCAATCAAGCTGGCGAGCCTGGCCTACGCCCGCTTTGGGATCGAGCACCCTGAGGAGTACCGGATTCTGTTCATGAGAAAGGCCCCGACCCTGGAGCGGGAGCAGATCGAGATGAACCGGCTTCTGAACAGCTCGGGGTACAACTGGATCCTGGGCATGGTCCAGCAGTGCATGGACGCCGGGCTTCTCCGACGGACCGACCCCCTTCTGGCGGTGGTTGGAGTCTGGTCCATGGTCCACGGGATCACGTCGTTGCTGATCTCCAAGCCCGGATTCTCCTGGCCGGCGCTGGAGGAATTGATCGAGTACAACATCGACGCCCACCTGAAGGGGCTCACGCCCTAACCCAAACCTCAGGGTCATCCCCTAGGCGCCGGATCGGTTGCCGGGGGCATTTTCGGTGTCTTACCCGATGGCGGCCCAGCCCGGGCACGTCCACAATCAGTTGCATGATCACTATCGAGAACCTCACCAAGCGCTTCGGCGAACAGCTGGCCGTCGACAACCTGAGCGTCTCCATCCAACCGGGCAAGGTGACCGGCTTCCTGGGGCCGAACGGGGCGGGCAAGTCGACCACCATGCGAATGATCCTCGGACTCGACCGACCGACCTCAGGGCGGGCGCTCATCGGGGGCCGGCCGTACTCGGAGATTCCCTATCCCATCCGTGAGGTGGGGGCGCTGCTCGACGCCAAGGCGCTTCACCCGGGCCGGAGTGCCCGCAACCACTTGAAGTCGATGGCCCAATCGAACCGGATCTCACTGTCCCGGGTCGACGAGGTGCTGGACGAGGTAGGACTGGTCGACGTCGCCGGCCGCCGGGCCGGGGCCTACTCGCTGGGGATGAGCCAGCGGCTGGGGATCGCCGGCGCCCTTCTGGGGGATCCGGGGATTCTGATCTTCGACGAGCCGGTCAACGGCCTGGACCCGGACGGCGTCCGGTGGGTGCGCCGGCTGGCCCGGTCCTTGTCGGCCGAGGGGCGGACCGTCCTGGTCTCCAGCCACCTGATGAGCGAGATGCAGCTGACCGCGGACCACCTGGTGGTGATCGGCCGGGGCCGGCTGCTGATGGACGCGCCCATCCAGGACGTGGTGTCCGGGATGGTGGACAAGCGGGTGCAGCTGAGAGTCCCTGAGCCGGACGCGCTGATGGAGCTGGGCCGAAGGCTGGCTGCGGAGTCGATGAAGGTGTGGCGGAAGGGGAGCAACCACCTGCTGGTCGAGGGGGCGAGCGCCGAGGAGATTGGGAACATGGCGTACGAGATGGACATCCGGCTTCACGAGCTGAAGACACTGGAGGGATCCTTGGAGGACGCCTACATGGCGTTGACCGGCGAGAGCGTGGAGTTCGGGGCCGGGTCCTCGGAGCGGGAGCCGGAGCTGCTTCGGAGGGGCCGGTCGTGACCGCCGTGGCGGGTGTCGCCCGGAAGGACGAAGCGGGCCTTCGCGGGGCGATGGCCGCCGAGTGGACCAAGCTCTGGTCGGTTCGTTCGACCTACTGGACTCTGGCGGCGACCGCGTTGCTCGTCGTGGCCTTCGTGCTGATATTCGGCCTTTCGGCAACCGCCTCCAAGGCGAACGGCGAGGTGATCCCACCGACCACTCCGGGCGACATTGCGGCCCAGGGGTTCATGTTGATGGGCCAGTTCGGGCTGGCCACGCTGGCAGTCCTGCTGATCGCCAGCGAGTACGCAACCGGGAGCATTCTTTCTACCCTGCAGTGGGTGCCCCGCCGGAACCGGATGCTGCTGGCCAAGGCTCTCGTGCTTGCGCCGGTGCTCATGGTGGCGGGGTCGCTGATTGCGCTGCTCGGAGTTGCTGCGGCCATTCCCTCACTTACAGGCGACGTGTTGCTGCCCTGGACCGCGTCGGAGATGCTCATCGATGTCTTGATTCTCGGGCTGTACTCCCCGGTGGTGGGGGTGATCGCCCTGGGCCTGGGGGCCGCCCTGCGCAGCGTGGCCGGTACGCTGGCATGCACGTTCTTGCTCCTGATGATCATCCCCGGGTCGCTGAGCTCGACGGGCGTCGACTTCCTTATGAAGTTCAGCAACTACTTCCCGGCCCAGGCAGCTCAATCCCTGCTCGGCGGAGGGGGGGAGCCGTACTCCGGACTGGTGGCTGTGGCGATTCTCGGGGCATGGTCGGCCGCCTCCTACGCCCTCGGTCTTTGGGTCCTGCGATCGAGGGACGCTGCATGAGCAACGACTTAACGTCGAATGTTAGGTAAACCTAATAAAAAGTCTTGACCCCGTTTGAGCCGTCCCATAGAGTGGGGTTCTCCTCTCCGACCGACTATCGGAGATTGGAATAAGCGGGTTGCACGCCATGGCGACCCCCTTGCAGAGTGAGCCGCCCCGCCGACGGGCGGCTCCTTTGTATTACCGAACCAACCCGACGAATGGCATTTTCAATCGTCCGGCGGACCCTCGTCCTCCTGGTCGGGCACCTCGAAGGGCTCGATCGGCACTTCGTTTGGTTCAGCGTTGAGATCCGGCGCCACGACTTTGACCGGAAACTCCTGGCGGGGCCAGGCGATCTTGGGCCGTCTTGCGCTCGCCCGTTCCGTTGTCGGGACGCCCGGAATGGGGACCGGTCGGGGAGTCTCCTCTACCATCCCTCCGGGAGACTGCACCCCTTGCTCGTTCCACATGTTCCCGGCCCAGATCGGGTAGGCAGGGTCGCCGCCCTCGAATTCAACCCATACGCCCGATCCGATAGGAGGGAGCTGGAACTGCGCCTGCGGCGGCCCGCCGGCCGGGAGGCAGGGCACCGCCCACGGTGAGGTTTCCGAGGCGTTGGGGACCTGGACCTGAATGCGGCCCCGTCCCATCGGGTCGAGGTTATTCACTACTACCCCTCGATATTTGCCGTAAAAGGTGCTCATCGATCCGCCCACCCGGCGCTCGATTTCGTCCACTCAACCTCCATTCTCAAGCCCGAACTCCAAGCGTCAGGCTTCCGGTGTAGGCGTCGCCGTTGCGGGTCATCTTCAGGGTCGACTCGGCCCCGCCCCTGGAGAAGATGCCGTCGGACCGGTTGGTCGTGTCCATCTCGCCCCGATCGGCGTAAGGCCCCGACTCGTAGACGGCGTTCGATATGTCGTCCGGGAAGAACAGCTGGCCGGTGTGGACCTCGTTGCCCCCGGTGCTCACCTTGATATGGATGTGGACCGCCCGGCCCTGGTACCAGCCGGGATAGATGGTGTCGAAACCGGCTTTGCCTTCGCTGTCGGTCACCTGTATGCCCCGCATGAACGTCGAGCTGCGGGGGGCGCTGCCGACACCGGAG
>DASTUJ010000021.1 GCA_035759705.1 Actinomycetota bacterium
TCCTCGGTCCCCGTCGAGCTGGCCCACAAGGCGGCCCGGGACGTTCTCATCGCCAAGACCACCGACCGCACGCTGGAGGACATCTCTCCCGGCCACGGCGGGCTGGTGACGCTGGAGGGCAAGAAGACTGCGGTGTACGTCGAGGAGAACGGGACCCGCCACTTCCTGTCGCCCCGCTGCCAGCACATGGGGTGCACGGTCGACTGGAACGACGGAGACCAGTCGTGGGACTGCCCGTGCCACGGCTCCAGGTACCGGTACGACGGCAAGGTGTTCCACGGACCGGCGAAAAAGGACCTGGATGCGGCCGATATCGACCCCCAGCGTTATTCTGGGTAGCCGAATGTCTGAATCTTTCGACTTCGTAGTAATCGGCTCGGGCCCCGCCGGTGAGAAGGCGGCAGCTTTGGCTGCCTACTTCGACAAGCGGGTCGCCATCGTCGAACGCAACGAGATCCCGGGCGGCGTGGTAGTTGCCAACGCCGGCGTCCCGACCAAAACCCTTCGTGAAACCGCCCTCTACCTGACCGGCTTTCGCCGCCGCGACGTCTACGGGGTCCACCTGGAGCTCGACGCGGGGGCCACTGTCGAGCGTCTCCGCAGCCGCACTGAGGAGGTCATCGCCACCATGGCGGCCGCGGTCAGGGACAACATCGAGCGCCACGGCATCGCACTCATCCACGGCGAAGCCCGGCTGGCCCCCGGCCGCAAGGTTGTCGTCGCCTGCCCTGACGGCTCTGAGCGCACCCTGGAGGCAGGGCGCATCCTAATTGCCACCGGCTCCCGCCCCTACCACCCCCCGGGCATCGCGTTCGAGGACCCGGATATCTACGACTCGGAGGAGATCGTCAAGGTCGACCGCCCGGTGCGGTCCACAGTCGTCGTAGGCGGCGGCGCAGTGGGCTGCGAGTACGCGTCGATCTTCACCGCGCTGGGTGCAGAGGTATGCCTGGTGGACGGCGCCGACCGGCTGCTCCCCTTCCTGGACCGTGAGATGTCGGGGCTGGTGGCCGAGGCGTTTCGGGCCTTGGGGATGACCGTGCACCTGAACGCCGGGCACGCGAAGGTCGGCAGGGACCACGAGGGCCTGCGGGTCGAACTGGGCGACGGCGCGGTGATCCGGCCGGCCCAGGTGCTTATGGCCGCGGGACGGGCCGGCAACAGCGAGTGCCTGAACCTGGCCGAGGTCGGTATCGAGGTCGACAAGCGCAACCGCATCCTGGTCGACGAGAACTTCCAGACCACCGCCGAGGGGATCTACGCCGCAGGCGACATCATCGGGCCGCCGGCACTGGCCTCGGTCTCGATGGAGCAGGGCCGGGTGGCGGCCTACCACGCGCTGGACACGCCGTTCGAGAACGTCGTGGCCGAGGTAGCTCCGTTTGGCGTCTACTCCATCCCCGAGGTCGCCATGGTCGGCCTGACCGAGGAGGCGGCAGCCGAGCAGGGCATCGACTACGAGGTCGGCCGGGGCTGGTTCAAGCGCAACACCCGGGCCAACATCGCCGGCGCCACCGACGGGCTGGTCAAGCTGGTCTTCCGCAAACAGGACCGGGTGCTGCTGGGCGTCCACATCCTGGGCGACATCGCCGCCGAGCTCATCGCCCACGGCCAGATCGCGGTGCAGCAGAGGCTTCCCATCGACCACTTCGTCCTGTCGACCTACAACGTCCCGACCTTCAGCGAGGCGTACAAGTACGCCGCGTACGACGGCCTGCAGCGGCTGAGGGGAAAGGTGATCCGGTGAGCGACCTACCCACCGGCACGCTGACCTTCGTCTTCGCCGGGGTCGAGGCGCCGGCCGACCTGCGCCAGAAGATGGGTGCAGCGTTCGACGAAACCATGTCCGGCGCCTACGAGCTGGTCTCCGAGAACCTGTCGGACGGCGGCGGAATCGCCATGCCGACCGAGGGCGACTCGCTGTTCGTTGTCTTCCCGACCGCCCGCCGGGCGGTCGACGGCGCGGTCGCCGCTCAACGAGCCCTGTCCGAAAAGGCCCCCGACCTCTCGGTCCGCATCGGAATCCACACCGGGGAGGCGCGGGTTGTCGGAGGCGACTACCGGGGGATCGACGTCCACCGGGCCGCCCGGGTGGCGTCGGCAGCGCACGGGGGCCAGATCCTGGTCACCGACCCCACCCGCCTGCTGGCCGAGTCGGCCTCCGGCGAGACGGCCTACTTCCTGGACGTCGGCGAGCACCGGCTGAAGGACCTGGAGAACCCGGAGCACCTCTACCAGGTGGGCGCACCCGGCCTTAGGGCCGACTTCCCCCCGCCCCGGTCGATGCAGTCCCGGCCGACCAATCTGACCACGCCTCCCAGCACGTTCATCCCCCGCTACAAGGAACTCGGCGACATCAAGCAGATGGTCAAGATCAACCGCCTGGTGACCCTCACCGGCCCGGGCGGGACCGGCAAGACCCGGCTGGCCCTGGAGACCGCCGCAGAGCTGCGGGAGCACTTCGACGACGGGGTGTTCGTAGTCTTCCTGGCCGGCCTGGCCGACCCGAACCTGGTGCCGGCGAACATCGCCCAGGCGCTGGGGCTGCGGCAGCAGGGGCTGACTCCCATCGGCGACACGGTCAAAGACCACCTGGCCGGCAAGCAGATGTTGCTCTACCTCGACAACTTCGAGCACCTTCTTCCGGCCGCCGGCTACGTCGCCGAGCTGCTGGATGCCACGACGGACCTGAAGATCCTGGTCACCAGCCGGGCGGCGCTGAGGCTGGCGTCGGAGCAGGAGTACCCGGTCCCGTCGATGACCATCCCTCTGGCCGAGGACGTCACTGCCGAGGCCCTTGCCGACTCGGAGGCGGTGGAGCTGTTCGTCCAGAGGGCTCGCCTGGTCCAGCCCGACTTCCAGCTCACCGACGAGAACGGCCGCGCGGTGGCGCAGATCTGCCGCAAGCTGGACGGCCTGCCGCTGGCCATCGAGCTCGCGGCCGCCCGCATCCGCCTGCTCGACCCGCAGGACCTGGCCAACCGGCTGGACAACAGCCTGGCCCTGCTCACCGGCGGAGCCCGGGACCTCCCGGCCCGCCAGCAGACGCTGCGGAACACCATCAAGTGGAGCTACGACCTGCTCGACCACCGGGAGCAGTCGCTGTTCTACAAGCTGGGCGTCTTCGCCGGCGGGTTCACCCTGGAGGCGGCCGAGGCACTCTCCGGCAGCGACCTGGTCGATGAGCTGGAGCATCTGGTCGAGCAGTCGCTCCTCAAAGCCGAGTTCAAGGGCAGCGGGACCCGCTACTGGACGCTGGAGCCGGTGCGCCAGTTCGCCAACGAGCTGATCGACCGAAGCCCGGCCGCAGCGCAGATCCGGGAGTCGCACGCCGCGCATTTCGCCGAGCTGGCGACGACCGCCCAGCCGCTGCTGCAGGGGCCCCAGCAGCTGGAGTGGCTGTCCCGCCTGGACGACGAGAACGACAACCTGCGGGCGGCCATGGCGTGGGCGCTGGGGGCCGGTCGGGCCGACATCGGCGCAAAGCTCGGCTGGGGGCTGTGGATGTTCTGGTGGCTGCACGGCCATCAAGAAGAGGGCCGGAAGGCGATGGAGGCCTTCCTCGAGAAGGAGTTGGACGACCCAGACAGGTGCATCATCGTCGGCATCGCCGGAGCGATGGCGCTGGTTCAGGGCGATCACCGCCGGTCGATCGAGTACATGAAGGAGTGCATCGCCCTGGCCAGACAGCTGCAGGACTACCCCCGCCTGGCGTTCGGCCTGCACACGCTGGGGCTGGCCTCCCTGAACGAGCCGGACCTGGAGACCGCACAGGCGAGCTTCGAGGAGGCTCTGCCGATGTTCCTCATGGCCGGCGACAAGCTGATGGTGTCGGGCATACGGACCCACATCGGAACGGTGGCCCTGATCAAGGGCGACCTGGACGGTGCCGAGGCGTCGATGAGCGAAGCGCTGGTGCTGGCTAGGGAGCTGGGCGACAACGTGAGCACGTACTTCGCCCTCTACAACCTGGCGCAGGTTGCTTTGAGCCGGGAGGACTTCGAGAAGGCCGGCCCGCTGCTGGCCGAGGGCCTGGCGCTGGCCGGAGAGGTCCAGGACCAGACGAACCTGGCCTACTACCTGGAGGGCTGGGCGATAGTCCTGGGCCACCGGGGAGAGGCGGAGATGTCGGCGAGGTTGATAGGGGCCTCCCTGCACCTGAGGGAAGAGGCAGCGGTGGCGGAGTACAACTACCTGACGCCGTCGAGGCCGCTGTACGAACGAACGGTCGACGCCGTCAAAGCGAGGCTGGGAGAGGCCCGCTTCGACGAAGCGCAGAAAGAAGGCCGTGCGATGACGTTGAGGCAGGCCGTCGCTTACGCGCTGGAGGCCGCCAGGTAGGGCCCCCCGCTCCGAAACTGTTGCCTGGCCTACAACCTTCCGAAGTTCCCTGCGCATTCCGGGAAAGGAAGCGATGTAGGCCCACGGCAGAAAGGAGCGCTCATGCTACAAAGCGCTAAGGAGCTTCGCAGCACCCATCTCCAGGCCATTGACGGCGAGATCGGCCCTCTTGACGATCTCTATTTCGATGACTTCGAGTGGAAGGTGCGATATCTGGTCGCGAATACCGGAAGCTGGCTCTCCGGCCGGCGCATCCTTCTGTCACCTCTGGCAATGACCGGAGCACCGGATGCGAACTCTCACATTCACATGAATCTCACCACCAAACAGATCGAGCAGAGCCCCAGGGTCGACGAGGCAAAGCCGGTTTCGAAGCAGCAGGAGATCGACCTGCACTCCTACTACGGGTGGAACTACTACGGTTTTGGTCCGGGAATCAGCGGGACATACTCGCAGGACTTAGATGACCCGCCCGGGGACGCCAAAGGAAAGCACGCCGAAGACACTCACTTGCGCAGTGCAAAGGAGGTCTCCGGGTACCGGATCAGCGCAAGCGATGAAGAGCTGGGGCATGTGGAGGACTTCATCGTCGACGACATCACGTGGGAAGTGCGCTACATGGTGGTGGACACCGCCCCTTTGTGGTTCGGCAAGAAGGTGCTCCTATCCCCGTTATGGATCCAGCAGGTGGATTGGGGCAACCGCAGGGTGGGGGTATCCCTGACCGCCGGCGACATCAAGGAAGCGCCCGAGTGGGACGGCCTGACGCCGATAGAGCCGGATTACGACGAAAAACTCTTCATCCACTACAGCAGATCCACCTACGTCGTTTGATCTTCCTGAGACAAGGAGTCAACCGGCTATTCGTCCTGATGGCGGCACTGGGAGTCTTGCTCGCCGGCTGCGGAGACGGAGACGAGCTGACCGTTCCCTCCGCTCCGCCGATTCCCTCGTGGATCGTTAGCGTGGAACCTCGACCGAATGCGGAGAGTGCCACATTTCGTCGAGTCGAGGTAAAGCATGAAGTTCTGACCGACGGCGAAAACGTCCGGCTTTTCATCGACGGCACTGACGTCACCGCCTACGCCGAGTTCGGGCGCGAGGACACAGTCGGAGGTCCGGGACTCCTGGTGTACGACTTCGAGCAGGCCAGGGACTTCGTGCCGCTTGAGCCGGGCCCTCACACGGCGAAGGTAGAGCGGGTGAGACTGCCCGGTCCCGGGGAGCAACTTAAGGCCCTGGACAGCTACTCCTGGTCGTTCACAATTCAATGAGGCGAATCCTGCTGCCGATAGTCGTCGCCGGCGTGGCACTTCTCGCTGCCTGCTCGCCGGTGGAAGAGGAGACGTCCGGGGCGCCTGAGACAAAGGGCTCCGCCTCTCCCCTGAGCCCTGCTCCATCGGCCTCCGCCGGCGCGGCCGAATGGAGGTCGTGCCGGCATCCCGAAGGAGTCGTGGTTTCCTATCCCGCGGACTGGAACACCAACGCGGCGGGGAGCCTGCCGCCTTGCAGTGCCTTCGACCCGGAGCCTCTTCAAAACGAGGGCCGGGAGTCCTTCGACTCCGCGATCCTTCTCAGCATTGAAGACGTGGACTTTGCCGCCGTGGTTGAGCCGGACGCCACCTCGGGCGAGGTGGTGGACCGCCGCGAGACCGTAGTGGACGGGCACGATGCCGTCCGCATCGAGAGCCGGTCAGAACCCAACCCCCTTGCCCCCGAGGGGATGCGGAGCACCCGCTGGTTCGTGGTGTTCGGGCGGGATCGAACGTTGTCTCTGGTTGCGCACGACGTGGGACCTGACGATGACTACGAGTCCGAGCAAAAGGTGCTGGACGAGACGGTAAACCGCCTTGAACTGCCTTCAGACCTTTGACGAAGTCGAATCGGGCGGCGGCCTGGACGATCGTCGTGGTCGTGTCGGTAATTCTTCCGGCGCTTTTCGTGCAACCGGCCCGCGCCCAGTCCCTTCTGCTGTTGTGGTCGAGGGGGCCCGACGTGGCGGAGTGGCAACAAAAGCTGAACGGCGTGCGGGACGAGGACCTTTCCGTGGACGGCATCTACGGTCCGCTGACCGCCGAGGCCACCAGGGAGTTCCAGCGGAGCGCCGGCATCGATGTGGACGGCGTGGTAGGTCCCCAGACGAGGGCCGCAATGAGAGGGAACGCCGGCCCGGCCGACGGCGTTTTGAGCAGAGGTGACACCGGAGCCGAGGTGAGACAACTCCAGTCCCGATTGCATGCACTCCGGTACTGGGTGGGGCCGATCGACGGCATATTCGGCACGTTGACCCAGCAGGCCGTCACCGCATTCCAGAAGGTCAACGGCCTTCCGCGCACTTCGAGGGTGGATTCGGCGGTGCGGGCAGCCCTGGCCGCCCCTTCCGCACCCCCGACCTCCAGCAGAGGTCCGGGTCAGGTTGCCGAGGTGAACGAGTCGCGGCAGGTGTTGCTGGTGGTGGACAACGGCGCGGTCCAGCACATATTCAACACCTCTACGGGGACAGAAAGGCCGTACACCTACGAGGGCCGCGAGTACCTTGCCGACACGCCCAACGGGAGCTGGACCATCTACCGGCAGATCGACGGATGGCGAGAGTCCAACCTGGGAAGGCTCTACCGGCCGAAGTACTTTCATCAGGATGGGATCGCCATTCACGGATACCCCAACGTGCCGGCACACCCGGCCTCCCACGGTTGCGTGAGGGTAAGCATGGCCGCAATGGACTACCTGTGGGGGAGGCTGCCGATTGGAACCCCGGTTCTCGTCTACTGAGGGAATTCTGCAGTGACCCCAGGTCGTTTCCCGGATGGACCGTTGGGTACATTCAACCGATCGTGGGATTCGCGCTGGCCGCCCAGGCAATACGCCAAATCCTTCTTCCGGCGTACCTGATCGTGGAGGCGAGCGGAAGGGCACCCCCGCATACGCCGCGCTGGTCAACAGACCGCCGAAAAGCGGGCTGGAGGCTCCTTTTGCACCAACAAACCCCGGTTTGAGTACTTAAGACGACAGAAATCCTGCCGATAGAAAAAACCATGACCAAAGGGGAGAACCCAGACCCGATCCTTCAGCGCGTCCGCGCCCTGATTGCCGCGAAGCGATACGACGAGGCGATGCTCGACCTGAGCCTCGCGGAGGAGTCGGCCGAGGTGCGCAACCTCATGGGCCTGGTCGCACTGAAGCGGCGGAAGTTCAAGCAGGCGGAGGAGTTCCTTCGGCGCGCCCTGGAGCTGGACCCCGACCACTACGAAGCCATCAACAACCTCGGCCTGGCGGTCGCCCGGCAGCGGGGACGCAGGCGGGAGGCCATCGACATCTTCACCCGGGCCTCCGAGCTCAACCCATCGGGCGGAGCCGCCAACGAAAACCTGCATGAAACCACAAAACACTGGCTGCAGAGCGCCGGGCTGGTCGCGTCGTTCCTGGTCTTCCGGATGATCAGCACCGCGTGGATGAAGGAGGGCTGGCAGGGGATGTGGAACCCCTGGATAGTCGGCTCGGTGGCTGCAACTGCTATCGGTGTCGCCTACCTGGTCTTCCGCAAACGGCGCAACGATCTCCCGGAGCGGGCCCGGCTGCTCCTCGACCGGGAAGCGGACCGTACCCGCCGCGCCCGGAC
>DASTUJ010000022.1 GCA_035759705.1 Actinomycetota bacterium
TGGACGTGTCGAACCGGGCCGGCCTGGCCGTTACGGTCGCTCGCTCGACGCACCTGTCGTCCTGAAGGGTTCACTCGAACGAGTGATGTCTCAGGCGACATCGACCCGGAGACTGCAGGTAGACGGTCGAATGCGAAAGGACGGAGACATGCAGTCGTTGGGTTTCGTACTCCCCCTGCGTCCGGGGATGACGGAGGTGGATCGGTCGGCGATGACCTCGTGCTGGCACGGTGAGCGCAAGGCGGCCTACGAGGATGCTCGCCGGCGGGCCGGGATCACCCGGGAGGCGGTCTGGATTCAGGCGACGCCCAACGGCGATTTCGTCGTGGTGTATACCGAAGCCGACGACCTCGCCGGCGCGTTCAAGGCGATCGCCACCTCGGAGGACCCATTCGACCGGTGGTTCCGGGACCACGTGCGGCAAGTGCACGGCGTGGCCCTCGAGGAAGGCTTCACTCCTCCGGAGCAGATCCTGGACTTCCGATCGGAAGCCCTGTGAAGCCACTTCCTGAAGGACGTCTGGAATGGACGACTCGGCGGCACGGCTCTGTCGACGAGTTGTTCAGTCGGGAGTGAACGGCGGGTCCCGTCACTGAACGCCACTGCAGTCAGAGAGGAATGTCACGACAGCGGGTGAGCCAGTGACGGCCCGTCGTCTGACACGTCCCGACAACATGGAGGAGGGTGCATGGAATCGAATGACTATTGGACGCACGTGAGTCTTTCTACGGCGTTCTTCATCACGGTGGTCGGGCCTCGGCTGTTCTCGCCGGGTCACACGGCGAACTCCCTCACGTACATCGTCGGGGCGATGGTGGTGATCGTTGTCGCGACCGTTGCCCGTCGTGGCACCAAGGCAACGCGGCAGCGTGCGGCTGGGCAGAAGTGATGACCCTCCAGATACTGCCGGTGATCACTCCCGCGCTAGCCGGGGTCGAGCTGCCCGACGAGCCGGTGTGGTCACTCCGGACTGCGTTGGTGCGATGGGCTCGGGAGAGAGGGGTGTTGTTCGTGCTCCTCCTCAGCCCCGTCGGCGCCTTGTTCCTCGGGCTCCTGCGGCTCGTGCCCACGAGGGTCGGCTACCTGGCCATTATGTTGGCCTTCCTGGCCACCCCGGCGTGGGTGGCCTGGCGCCGGAGCGTGTCGACCGATCCGACGGAGCCGGCGTTCCGGCTCCACCGGTACGCGCTCTACGCCCTCTTTCCCTACGTCGTGTTCAGCGTGGTCCGCATCCCGATGTTCTACGTGTTCGACGCCGTCTACTGGGCACCCTGGCAGACGTTCGGTTTCGGCTCGACTGGAAACCCGGTCGGCTTCTGGCCGTCGCTCATCGCCGGGGCCGCGTGCTACTCGCTGCAGGGCTTCGGCCTGTCGATGGGCTTCTACGTGCTCTTCAAGCGCCACAACTTGCTCAACGCCCTGCTCTACTACTTCGTCTTCATCTCTTCGCTGTACGCGTTCGTCTTCCCGGTGCTCCTGCTGCGGGGCTCGAAGCCGGGATTTCCATTCCAGTTCACCAACTACTGGGCCCACTTCTGGATGGGTCTGACGGCGGTGGCCGCGCCCGTGCTGTTCACCAGGGTGTGGCCCACGCTTCGGGCTCGGGCCCGAACCCTGACCGTCGCCGGCCTCGTGGCCGTCTGGGTCGCTCCGTACGCCTTCGCCTTCGCTCAGGCTGGTCTGTGGCAGTTCGGGACCCAGGCCCGGCTGGAGCGCGCCGCCTTTGATGCCGTCTCCCTGCAGGCGGGGTCAAATGCCACCGTGGCCGTCGCCGGCGACCAGGCCCGCTACTCGCTCGACCTGCGGTTCGGGCCCCGCGAGTACGTCACGTACTCCCACGCCCACAAGGCCATCGGCGCCGAGGATGTGTCCGTCTCGGGCTCGCTGGTCCAGGCCGGCAGGCAGGTTGCAGTGTGCTCCGGAGCGGCCCGCTCACTTCCCGGGCTGGCCAAGGTCCGTGATCCGGAGAAGTACTTTCCGGCCTTGGAACGCATCAACCACACCCCCATCGTCGTGAGCTGCACCGGTTCGGCCGACGCGGCCGCCGGCATCGATCCCGCCACGCTGCTCACCTTCGAGTACGCCGCGACCATGACGCTCGCCGGCGAGCGGACGACGTCGCCTTATCAGCTCCGCGGCCGTGCCGAGACAATGCTCGCCCGATCGATCGGAGGATGACGTGACCACCCCCTCGTACTCTCCGGCACGACCGCGCCCCCGCAACGGCGTGCTCCTGCTGTTCCTCCAGATGCCTCTGGCCGCCGTGGTCGGTGGGTACCTTCTCGACCTGGTGTCCCTCCCCGTCGCCAGCTTCGCAGTCTTCGTGTCCAGCGCCTTCTTCCCGGCCTGGGTCAGCCACCGCACGGGGGTGTCCGACGACTCAAGCGAGGCAGTCCATCACCTTCACCGCTACGCAGTGCGAGCACTGGGCCTGGTGACGGTGTGCACGGTCGCCATTGCAGCGGCGTCCGCCCTCACCGGCGTCGGCTCGTCCGGCGTGTGGAGGCGTCTCGGCGCCGAGCTCACCGGCGAACCCCCGAGCGGGTCGTGGGCACTGCTCGCCGGCGTCGTGGTCTGCACCCTGGTGGCCACCTGCACTCTGATCAGCGCCCTGGTGCTCTCCCGTGGCGGGTTGATCGCAAGGTGCCTGGCCTTCATGTCGCGGCGACTTCAGGCCAAGAGTGCACCTCCGCAACGACTCATCCGGGACGGCGACCGGGGCACCAGTATGCAGGTCATGACCACACGGTTGACCGTAGCGATGGCAGTCGCTGCGTCGGCAATGGTGGCTCTGCCCTCGGCCGCCACCGCCGCCCCCGGCGGGCGGTCGAAGAACAACTTTCTGGCCCCGTGCACGAGCGGGACGCTGGCTGGCGAATCCGTCTTCATCCCGGCGGACACCGGCAACTCCGCCTATCGCGACGATGGGGCCCACCTCCGAGTGACGCGGTTCGAGGGCGACTTCCCCGGCGGCACGTTCGCTACGGACTTCGGAGCGAAGCAGGGCGATATCACGTGCGGTGGGAGCGTGACGACCAGCCAAGGCACGTTCACGTACTTCGTCACGTTCACGGGAGTCCCGCCGCCTCGGGACGAGAACGGCATCTCCGAATAGAGCGCCTCAGTCAAGGAGGCCTTCGACTACGAACTCAGCGCGCTGGACCCGTTCACACCGCGATCTGGAGCTCGCCTGAGCTCCAGCGCCAAGACCGCCACTGACACGCCGTCGGTCACCCGCCACTGGCGCGTCCAGGGCTCGCTTCAGGAGATTTGCGCTCACGCGGACCGGGCGTACAGGGAATGGATTCGCCCGCAGACGAGGTGCGCATGCCCTTTCCCTGCCTACTGGAGGCGTACCGAGGGGAGGACTTCACCAGACTGTCAGTTGTGGCGCCAGCTACCACACCCGGGGCCGTACTGATAGGTCTCACGGGAGGCCGGGGATGAACGCCATGGGACCTGCACTGGATGTACCGCTTTGCGTTCGTCCGGGAGCCGCCATTCCAGGATCACCCGTCGCCAGCGTCCGGGCGGGCACCGTGGGCCGGCCCCGGACCGAGGTCGTGTAAAGGACGGCGAAGTAGTCGTCGGGGAACAACCGGGTGCACATCCTCCGCCTTACTTCTCAGTGACGGGGCTCAGAGAATTGAACGACAGGGCCACCCTCGTTGGTGGCCCCGTCGTTTTCGGCGTCCCGCCGGGGGGACCGGGCGCGACCGCGGTCAGGCGCCGGCTCGGCCGCCGGCGATGTTCGGGTCCAGCGCTCCGCCGAACACCTCAATCTGGATGTTGTCGGGATCGCGCAAGGTGATCATCGCGGTGCCGTTCGATGCCTTGACCTGGGAGTGGTTCACGCCGAGCTGCTCGAACCGGTCCTTGAGCGCATTGACCTCGTCGGCGCTGGAGACCTGCAGGGCCACGTGGTCCATCCCCGGACGGCGCTCGCTGAACGTCTCCCCTGACTGCTGATCGTGACGGGTCAGGGTGAGCGTCACACCGCTCCGCGGCGCCCGCAGGCGGGTCCGACGAAAGCCCTCACCGTCGATCTCGGCGGCAACGTCCAGGCCCAGCACCTGCTGGTACCAGTCGACGCTCGTCTCGAGATCCGACACGCTCAGGCTGAGGTGGTGGTATCCGATTACATCGGTCATCTCTGTCTCTCTTCTCCTCGATCGCTCGAAGGTTGTTTTCTTATGGACCCTTTGTACGACGCCGCGTTGCGCGTACGTTGCGCGGCGCCTACCGGGGGCGGTGCCGGAAGATGGAGGCCTCGAGGACCGCCACCAATCCGTTCACCAGGAAGCTGAACAGGCCGGCCACGAGGATGAGGCCGTACACCTGAGCCGGGAGGTAATTCCGTTGGCTGACGGCGATGAGCCCCCCCAGGCCCCCCACACGCGTCAGGATCTCGACGAGGAGGGTGATGACCAGCGACACCGGTGCTGCCACCCGGACTCCGAGGAGAATCGCCGGGATGAGCGCCGGGACGAGGCACTTGCGGGAGGTGTCGAACCACTTCAGGTGAAGCGACCGCGCCGTGTCCAGAAGGACTGGGTCCAGGGCCCGAACCCCGGCCCTGGCATTGAGGAGGACGGGCCAGATGGCGGCGAAGGTGACCACCGCCACCTTCATCGTCTCGCCGTAACCGATGAGCAGCGCGGCGATGGGCACCATGGCCGACGGAGGCATGGCCCGCGCGAACTCGAGGGTGGGCCCGAGGCCGCGGTCGACCTTTCGGAACGCCCCGACCAGGATGCCCAGGACCGAGCCCAGCAGTGTTGCGGCCACCAGGGCCAGCGCGAACGTCACCAGGGTTTGGCCCGCGGCGGGCCGCAGCGTGCCGTTCTCCCACAACGTTCGCAGTCCGCGCACCCAGGTCGACGGCGGAGGGAAGTAGGGCGACGAGGCGTTGCCGAGGACCTGCCAGACGCCGAGTAGGACGGCGAGCGGGGTGAGCCCCCGCAGTGGCGGGAAGGAGCCGGTTCGGCGCCTGTCGGTGGACTGTCCGGGGCGTCGTGG
>DASTUJ010000023.1 GCA_035759705.1 Actinomycetota bacterium
GGGCCGCATCCTGTACAAGGGCGAGGACCTGGCCGACCTGTCACCCGACGAGCGTGCCCGCAAGCGCATCTTCCTGGCGTTCCAGTACCCGACCGAGATCCCGGGCGTCTCGGTGGTCAACTTCCTGCGTACCGCCTACAACGCGGTGCACTCGGACAACATCCTCGGCCCTCTGGAGTTCCGCAAGTACCTGCAGACCAAGATGGACCTGCTCGAGGTCCCCAACTCGATCATCAACCGCTACGTGAACGCCGGCTTCTCCGGCGGTGAGCGCAAGCGGGCAGAGGTGCTGCAGATGGCGGTTCTGGACCCGGATCTGGCAGTGCTGGACGAAACCGACACCGGACTGGACATCGACGCCCTGAAAGAGGTCTCAGCCGGTGTGCTGAAGGTCCACAACGAGACCCGCGGCATGCTGGTGATCACCCACTACCAGCGCCTGCTGAACTACATCCAGCCGGGATTCATCCACGTGCTGATCAGCGGCAAGATCGTACGTTCCGGCGGCAAGGACCTGGCTCTGGACCTTGAAGCCAAGGGCTACGACCAGTTCCGGGTCGAGCTCGGGCTGCCCGAAGGGGACGCTGCAGAAGCCCCCAAGTAGCTCTAGGCCTTGCCTGAGCTCCAGTTGAGGAGCCGGGCCACCTCCTGGGTGAGCAGAGGCCTCAGGTTCTTGGTCTCCAGCCGCTCGGCCACCTCTAGGGTGGTGATCTCGTGCGTTACGACGACGTCGGTGAGCAGTTCTGCCGCGTCGTCCAGCTGGTCGGGCCATGCACCCAACATGCCCTCCTCCTCCAGCGACTCGTGCCAGTCGTTCAGGAAGGCCAGGGTGTTCAGCAGGCGCTGAATTTGACCCTCGGAGGCCAGGTGTTTGCCTCCGGCTATCCAGTACAGCGACTGCTCAACGAGGGTGCGCGGAAAGTGTTCGGGCGACATGCCTTCGGGGCTGAGGCTCGACAGCACCTCCAGGGCCAGGTGGACCTCGGCCGGCACTCCGGTGTGGGGTCCTGAGATGAACGCGTTGAGCGACTCGACGTCCCCGAATATGCAGGTGGTCCCGAGGGCGGTGAGGATGCGGTCCTCGTTGTCGGACCGGTGGTAGCAGAGGACGTAGAGGTTCTGGTTGGGACCGAGCATGACCGCGCAAGGCCAGATGCCGGCGGATTCAACCGCCACCTGCCACGTGGCCGAGTAGATGTCCATGGCAATTTATCGGCAACTTTTGCCGGTCGTAAAGGCAAACACCCGGGGAAAGGCCCGGTTTCTAGGTTTTGGGACGGTCGGACGCCTGTTCGATCAGGCCCAGGTTATGGGCCCGGACAACCGCTTCAAGCCTGGTGTGAACCTGAAGCTTCGCAAGGAGGTTTTTCACGTGGTTGCGGACGGTGTGAGTGCTCAGGGTAAGGTTGTCGGCTATCGAGCGGGTGCTCGCCCCTGCGGCAAGACGCGCCAGGATCTCCTTCTCGCGGTTGGTCAACTTGACGTCGGGCCTGGCTTGTTCAGCGTTGCTGGCCAGCCGCTCCATCGTCATGATCGGCAGCATTGTCTGACCTTTGGCAGCGGCTTCAACCGCAACCATGAGTTCCATGACGCTCGATTCAAACGTGATGACGGCTGCGCAGCCGCTTTCGAGGGCGTGTCGGTGCAGCAGGTCGTCCGATGTTTGGGCCAGGATGACCACTCCGATGCCGGTAGCGTCCTGTCTGAGGGCGACACCAAGGCGGATGCCCGACTCCGGCTCTTCGAGGCCCAGAACCACGACATCGGGCTGCAAGCTCCGCACCAACTTAAAAGCATCCTCCGGGCGGAAGGTTGCGCCCACTACTTCCAGGGGAGTGCTCCTCCGAATCGCAGCCAGAAGGCCTTCTAGGACCATGACCTGCTGAACTACGAATAGGGCCTTGGCGTGCAAGGAGTCCACCTTCCTTGGCTTGAATACGCAAGCGTCTCTTTCAGTGCTGTCCGCCCCCCGGCACAACCGCTGATTGCGTCGGACAAGGGTACCAGCGCCTTCTGACAAAGAAGAGATGACTGGTCAGGGGGCGGTCCGTCTCCGGCCTGAAACTTTGACGGCCAGCGACTTCAAGGCTCCGGCAAATAATCGGCTGAAACGAAAAATGACCAGCGCCAGGGCCGAGGCCTGGACGGTCACTAGACCGGCGACAAGAATGCCAGCCGCCCCGGCGACCGGAGCGCCTCCAGCCAGATCTCGAAATCCCAAACTCCAGGTTTGGCGAATCACCGTCCACGCCAAGTCAAAGATCCGCGGCGCATGAAGTGCGACGTTGAGCCCGAACCAGCTGAGAAAGACGCTTGCGGCTATGGTCCACGACATGACGAACAGCCGAACCTTCTTGGTCAGGGCGATCTGGTTTGGGCCCAGAGGAACCCCACGCAAACCCGACCAGACCGGTCTTACCAGGGAAAACAGATCCGGAACCCCAGCCAGGTCGCAGGCCAGGTAGTAACCGTCGAGTCGCATGAAGGGTAGGAACTGTTGAACGATCGTCACATCCTGAGCAAGCAAGGCCCAAAACCACAGCTGGTTTCCGGTTCCTACGTAGGCCCCACCCAGAACCATCGTTAGCAACAGGTTGAAATACACGCCGCCCACGTCGGTCCTAACCCGGCTCCGGCGGTCCATGGCATAGCTCTCGGTGATGTCTGCGTAGAAGGCGGGCCATAGGATGTAGACACCCACGCCGATGGGACCCGGCTGCGCCCCGCCGTAGGAGGTTGCAGCCGCGTGACCGAACTCGTGGAACAGCCCTCCCATGAAGGTGATGGCGACGACGGCAAGCAGGGCTGCCGGTTCCCGAAAAGCGTTGGTCGGATCGAAGGGTTGACCCATCCGAAGTGCGGCAATATGAGCCGCTGTCGCAAGTGCGAGCACCGTCACCACTACCGCAGGGTGAAAAAGGTGCTGAAGGAAGTCTGCTGCGCGCCCTACCGCCCTTGCCGGGACAAGGGTGGCTCGGTTTGTTGCTGCTAGAAAGGGGTGCGGTGCGGGGGCGGACGGCTCACTTCCGAGGATCACTCCATGGGGCGCGAGTTTCTCCAGAAGGAGTTCGGTGTCATCCTCGTCCAAGGTCAGGTCGAGGCCGCGGTTGAGGCGTGCCGTCACCTCCCCGATCTGTCGTTGCCCGTCCAGTTCCTTCGCAAGACCGTACAGAAGTCGGGAAACCATGACGAATTCACCGTCCGGTTTTCGGATCAGGTATCCCGGTTCAACCATGCCGGTACCGCTGAACCTGCCCAGAAGCTGCACCCCTGAAATCAGAGCCGGTGCTTCATGCTCGGTAGGCCCGACGGAAGGAAGGGACCCTGCTGGGCCCCTTCCTTTGCCGGCTGATGGAGCTGGAACTAGACCGAGCCGACTGAACCGATGAGCCAACCGGGACCCGTGGTGTCGACGTTGACACCGACATCACTCACGCCGAGGAGCGGCAAGCCGAGCACCGAAATCGTCGCCATCAGCCGGCGGCTGGGAAGCTGTATCGCCAGCTCTTTGCTGAGGTCAAGTCCCCGGCCTTTGTTGTTCTTCTCTTCCATTTGTTGTTCCTCCTGGAATCGTGTTTCACGTTGAGGCTAGCTTCGGTCCGGGAGGGTCGGGGTGGTAGACCAACTTGCATCAAGTTCCAGTGACTCATCTGGGTCATTTCAAGCCGGATAGCTGGGGAATCCGTGCCTGTGTCAGCCGGATTTCAGCGGGGGAGTGCATATTGGTCTTTGTTCCCCGAGATCCCGAAGCTCTCCCCCTCCCGGATTCTCCCCAGGCAGGAGGTGTGCTTGCAGCATTGGTCTCTAGATTCTCGTGCGCTGGACTATCGTCCGGTCGGTTCAGGAACTATGCATCGTCCGGCTAGGGTCCTTCTCGTCAACATCCCGGTGGTCGAACCGGAGTTGCTGGTTCATTTGCGGGCAGTTGATATCCAGATAGTGGGGGTCTTCGGCCGGTTTGACGAGGGCTTTGAATCAACCTGTGCAGCTCGGCCGGACGTTGTGATTCTCGGTGTCGACCCTCCTGCCGAAGACGAGATAAGGCGGGTGAGGCTACTAAAGCTGTTCTTGCCCGGCGTTACAGTGGTCGCCTTCGCCAAATTGCCCGACGAGGTTGTCGCGCTAAAAGCGCTCGACGGCGGGTGCTCAGGATTGCTGGAGCATTCGATAAACGTTCGCAACTTAACTCTGGCGGTCAACTCGGCCTTAAACGGGCAGCTTTCGTTTCCGCTGGCCGTGGTCGGCCGTTTCCTCACCCAGGTCGACGAGCGCCGTCGAGGCGTGAAGCTCACCGGCCGGGAGCAGGACGTTTTAGCGCTTCTTGCGGAGGGCGAGTCCACTGGCTGCATTTCGGAGATTCTGAGTCTCAGTCCGCACACCGTGCGAAACCACATCCGTAGCATCCTCGGGAAGCTGGGCGTGCATTCGAGAATCGAAGCCGTGCTCAAAGCCGGCAGCCTCGGACTGATAGATCTGGGCAGGGCGGCCGCCAGCTGACAGCGCGGTTTTCCAGCCATAAGGGTCGTAGAGTGGCACGATGTCGCGTCCTGAAGGTTCGATCGAGCCAGTGGGTGTAAGTCCCGTCCGGGCAGGTGCCGAAGCGCCCGGTAGCAGGTCCCGGTCTTTGGGTGATCCCAAGCGGGCCGAGGAAACGCTCAGGTTTTGCCTGGTCGCCCTCGGACTTGAAGCCATACGTATGGCGCAGGTTGACTCAGGTGCAGGTACGCAGGCGGGGACGAAACCTAAGACCGGATCAGGTCGACCAGTGGACCGACGACTGGGTTCGAGAGCAAGGCCTTCATCGTGTGCGAGGAACCATCCGCTACCCGGGAGCTGCGTCAGTATGTTCAGAAGACCAGCGGTAAGCCGTGTGCGGGAAAACCGCATGCACGGGTTGAAAGGGGGATGCGGAAACGGGCTCGCACGAGCATCGCTCCGCTGACTATCAATGGACCACGTGCGGGCTGAGTTCCTGGAGCTGGTCGACTGGCGCCGCCGGGTGTTCGAGATGTACCGGAGGGTGCGCCTGGCCACCGACCCGGCGGCCGCCTGGGTCGAGTGGCGGGAGACCCGAAACGAGCTGTTCCGGTCCCACCCCCAGTCCCCGATACCGCCGGGCGACCGGGCGTCGTTCCGGGGGCTGAGCTACTTCGACTACGACCCTTCGTTCCGCGTCCTCGCCCAGCTGGAATCGGTCGAGCCGGACACCTGGTCGTTCGATGCCAGTGAGGGGACGCTGATCCTCGACTGCGCCGCCCGTGCGTCGTTCACGCTTCTCGAGCAGCCCCTCTCACTCAACCTCTATTGGTTCCGGTCCTACGGCGGCGGTTTGTTCCTTTCTTTCCGGGACGGGACGAGCGGGAGGCAGACCTACGGCGGTTGCCGCTACCTGCTGGACACGGTCAAAGGCGCCGACCTCGGCGAGGCCGGCGGCCGGCTGGTGCTGGACTTCAACTTCGCCTACCAGCCGTCCTGCGCCTACGACCCCCGCTGGGTGTGCCCGCTCGCACCGCCGTCGAACCGGCTGATCATGGAGATCCGGGCCGGGGAACGCCTGTAACGGCTGCGGCTTATTACTAACCAAGGATTGATGGAATGATGATTGGGTAGCTAGAAATCGTACTTATTTAGCCAGGGAGGCCTCGAATGAGAAGACGTTTACTCAGCTCGCGCATGCTTCACAGGAATCGCTTTCAGGTTCTGCACCTCCCCCTGGGACCCTAACCTTGCCCTCCAAAACGCGGTCGCTTTCGGCCGCAGACGTCTCAGATCACATCCGCTCGACGATTTTCACCTCATCAATCGAGGGACGGGTAGGCGCAGAGACCGAATGGTTTCCCGTCTACGAGGATGACCCCACCGCCTACGTCCCCCTCGAACTTCTGCAACAGATCCTCGACCACACGCAGTGCCTTCCCTGCGGGGGCATCCTCACCTTCGAGCCCGGCGGCCAGGTTGAAATCAGCTCCACCCCCGGCCAATCGGTAGCCGCCACCTGCAGCGCAATCGCCTCAGACCTCGCCTGTATGCGCGACAAGCTGAGCCCCCACGGCATCAAGCTGGTCGGCGTGGGCCTGGACCCCATCAGGGACGGGCGGCGGGTGCTGGACCTTCCCCGCTACGAGGCCATGGAGGCCTACTTCGACGCCGGCTGGCCCGAGGGCAGGGCGATGATGAGAGCAACCGCGTCCGTGCACATCAACCTGGACGTCGCCGGGATCCAGGACGGCGCCGAACGCTGGCGGCTGGTCCACGCGCTCGGCCCGACTCTCTGCGCCGCCTTCGCCAACTCCGCGATCGCCCGCGGGAACCCGACCGGCTGGAAGTCGTCCCGCCTGGCTCTATGGCAGGCGATCGACCCCTCCCGCACGCTCCCGACCCCACCGGTGGGCGACCCGGTGGACGCCTGGTGCCGCTACGCGATGCAGGCCCGGGTCATGTTCATCCGCACCCAGAAGGGCGCGGAGCACGTCCGGGACCGGATGACCTTCGCCGCCTGGCTGGAGGACGGCCACGAGCTCGGATTCCCGGACCTTGACGACCTGAAGGTCCACCTCACCACGCTGTTCCCACCAATCCGGCCGAAGGGCTGGCTCGAATTGAGGATGGTGGACGCACTTCCCGATCCGTGGTGGAGAGTGCCCATCGCCATCGCCTCGATGGTCTACGACAGCAAAGCCGTCCGGGTAGTCGACCAGCTCGTGGAGCCGACCGCCGACCTTTGGGAGGTGGCCGCCCGCCAGGGGATGGAGAACCAGTTGCTGGCGGAGACCGCCCAGGCGGTCTTCAACGCCGCTCTGGACGCCCTGGAGCGCATGGACGTCGACGAAGAGACCGCGCTGGTGGTCGAGGCATACAACCGCAAGTTCGTTCAGAAAGGCCGCTCCCCGGCGGACGAGCAGCTCGAAGCGTGGGGGAGGGGCAGCAGCCTGCTGGAACTGGACTCGATGGAGGACACATGGACGTAAAAGAACGTGCAGCCCAGGGCCTCGAGATGGTTCGGCAGCGCTCCCTGCGCCTTGTCGACCCCGTCCCGGAGGAGGACCTGCTGGCTCAGCACTCTCCGATCATGTCGCCGCTCGTGTGGGATCTGGCCCACGTGGGCAACTTCGAGGAGATCTGGCTGGTGCGGACCATCGCCGGCCTGCCGGCCAGCAACCCCGAGCTTGACGACATCTACGACGCCTTCCGCCACGCCCGCAAGGAGCGGACCAGGCTGAAGCTGCTCGACCCCACACAGTCCCGGGTCTACATCGCGGACGTCCGCGGCCGGGTGCTGGACACCCTGGAGAAGGTCGAGCTCAACCCGGCCAACCCGCTCCTGGCCAACGGCTACGTCTACGGGATGGTCATCCAGCACGAGCACCAGCACGACGAGACAATGCTGGCCACGCTGCAGCTTCGGGTGGGGGAGTACCCGGTTCTAGAGCCGGCCCAGCCGGCCCCCGCTCCGCTGGAGGCCAAAGAGGTCCTGGTTCCCGGCGGTTCGTTCGTCATGGGGACCAGTACCGAGCCCTGGGCGTACGACAACGAACGCCCCGCCCACGAGGTGCACCTCGACCCATTCTGGATCGACACCGCCCCGGTCTCCAACCGCGACTACATCGGATTCATCGAGGCCGGAGGTTACGACGAAGGCCGGTGGTGGAGTGAGCGGGGCTGGGCGCACCGCCACGAGGCAGGCCTGGAGCACCCCCAGTTCTGGCTGAAGGACGGAACCGGATGGTCCCGGATCCGCTTCGGCCGGCGTGAAGCCCTTCCGCCGGACGAGCCGGTTCAGCACGTCTGCTGGTTCGAGGCCGAGGCCTACGCCGCCTGGGCCGGTAAGCGCCTGCCCACCGAGGCCGAGTGGGAGAAGGCCGCATCCTGGGATCCTGCAGCCGGTAAGAAGCGCCGTTACCCGTGGGGCGATGCCGAACCCACCCCCGAGCTCGCCAACCTTGAACAGCAGTACTTCCGGCCTACCCCGGCCGGTGCTTTCGCCTCCGGCGCCAGCGCTTATGGGTGCCGTCAGCTGATCGGCGACGTGTGGGAGTGGACCTCATCGGACTTCCTCGCGTACCCCGGCTCGACCGGCTTTCCGTACAAGGAGTACTCGGAAGTCTTCTACGGCAAGGATTACAAGGTATTGCGGGGCGGGTCGTGGGCGACGCACCCGTCGGCGATCCGCAACACCTTCCGAAACTGGGACCACCCGATCCGGCGCCAGATCTTCTGCGGCTTTCGCTGCGCACGGAGCGCGTAGGCGCATGTGCAGGCAGATGGCCTACGTCGGGCCGCCCGTGACACTCGAGAGTCTGATCCTGGCGCCCGAACACTCGCTGCTCCACCAGTCCTACCGGCCCAAGTTCCAGCGCCACGGCACGGTGAACGCCGACGGCTTCGGGTGCGGCTGGTACGTCCCAGACGTGCGGCCGGAGCCTGCCGTCTACCGAAGGGACCGTCCGATCTGGGGTGACCGGTCGTTCGCCAGCATTGCGGGAGTGGTGAGCTCGGGGGCGATCCTGGCGGCCGTGAGGGATGCCACCACCGGGAGCGCGGTGGACGAGTCCAGCACGGCCCCGTTTGCCGAGTCGGGCTGGTTGTTTGCCCACAACGGCAAGCTCGTGGGGTTCGACGGCCCGGAGGGCGTCGCCCTACGCCGGATGCTGTCCGACAAACGAATGGCCACAGTCCGCGGGACCAGCGACTCCGAGGTGATGTTCGGGTTGATCCTGGACCGAATGGACCAGGGAGGCAGCCCGCAGGAAGCGCTGAAGTGGTGCGTCCGCATCTGCACCGAGCTGTCGAGCGGCGGCGCCTTTAACTTCCTGCTGACCGACGGCAGAACCATCCACGCCACCGCGTGCGGCGACTCACTGTTCGTCCTGGAGGGCGGATCGAGGGCCCCCGGCGGGGTGGTCGTGGCTTCAGAGCCGTTCGACGACGACCCGGCGTGGCGACCGGTGCCGGAGTTTTCCGCGGTACAGGCATCCGGCGGAAGGGCCCGGATCACCCCCCTCAAGGAGGACGAATGAGCTTGCAGGCTGGACCGACGACAAAATCCACGGGCGCCGCGGCGGCGCCGGCGCTCATCGCCCACATGGGGCCGGCGGACCTGGAGGCCCAGCTGCGCCGGGATGCGCTCGAAGGGCTCACTGCGCCGGCCAAGAGCATCCCGTCCAAGTGGTTCTACGACTACAACGGGTCGATGCTTTTCGACGAGATCACCAGGCTTCCCGAGTACTACCTGACCAGGGCCGAGCGGCAGATCCTCCGGGAGAGGGCGGCGAGCATCGTGTCGGAGACCGGGGCCGAGACGCTGGTGGAGCTGGGTTGCGGCATGTCCGAGAAGACCAGGGTCCTGTTGGACGCCTTCGGCCGCAAGGGCGACCTTCGGCGGTTCGTTCCCTTCGATGTCGACGGCGACGTCCTCAAGATGGCGGCCGCCGAACTCCTTGAGCGGTACCCCGGACTCGAGGTCCAGGGGATCGTCGGCGACTTCGAACGGCACCTCGACTCCATAGCGGAACCCGGCCGCAGCCTGGTGATCTTCCTGGGCAGCACCATCGGCAACCTGAACGTCGAGCAGCGAAGGTCTCTGCTGGCGCAGCTGTCGGCCAGCCTGAAGCCGGGGGACTCGTTTCTGCTGGGGGTCGACCTGGTGAAGGACGTGGATGTGTTGGAGGCGGCCTACAACGACAGCGCCGGAATCTCGGCGGCCTTCAACCTGAACATCCTGAGGGTCCTGAATGCACGACTGGGGGCCGATTTCGAGATCGAGTCCTTCGACCACGTGGCGAGCTTCAATCTTCAGACCGAGCAGATGGAGATGTTCCTTCGAGCAACGCGTCCTCAGAATGTGCGCCTTGAACTGCTCAACCTCGAAATCTCGTTCGAAGAAGGCGAGATGCTCCATACCGAGATCAGCGCAAAGTTCCGTCGTGAGGGAATCGAGGCAGAGCTGACCCAAGCGGGCCTGCAGCCGGCACATTGGTGGACCGACTCCGACCGGAAGTTCGCCGTCACTCTTTCCCGAAAGCATTGACCCGGCCGTAACGAAAGCTAGCCCTCGGGCATCGTACGGTCGCTAACAGTAAGGATTTCGCGAAGGTCGTTAGTTATTGCTCTAAGTTTCGACTGAACTTTTCCGCGTTCGTGCCGATTAGTTAGGCGGCAAGAGAAGGGCTCCCCTGAGCCCCCACAAGCGGGGAGGTTTTTGTGATTAAAAGCATTTTCGGTTCGGTTGTAGGCAAAGTTACTGCTGTTACTTTTCTTCTCTCGGGCGTCGGCGGCGGCATGGCCGTGACCGGTGCCCTTCCCGGCATCGGACAGGCCCCCACCTACTCCGTAGCCTCGGTTGGCTCCGCTCCCACCGGCCCCGGCGTGGCCCTCGACTTTCCGACCTCGGTCATCGCAGCACCCTCTGTTGAGGCTGCTGCAGTTCCCGAGATCGTCGAAGAGGTCGTGGTCATGGCAGCGCCCCGGAGGGTGAGCGCACCCGCTCCGGCCGCCCCGGCGGCTCCGGCAGCACCCCAGTGCGTCGCCGACCTCACCAACGTACTCAACGCCATCACGGCAGCCATTCCCACCATCACCACCGGCGAGCAGGGCCAGGTCCTTCTGGCCCAGGCCAACGCAGTGGTGGCAGCGGGAACCGAATGTGTCAACCAGGCCAAGCAAGTTGGCTTCCCCGGAGCAGACGGGGTGAACCAGCTGGTGGCTCAGGCCGGCGGACTCGTGACCCAGATCCAGGCGCTTCCGGTGGTTGCAGCACTGACTCCCGAGCAGCTGGCCCAGACCCCCAACATCGTTGGCGGAGTGGTCGGCGGGGTCGGGCAGGTCGTCGGCGGGACGCTAAACATGGTCAACAAGGGGCTGGGCTTGCTGGGCACCGGTCTCAACCTTCTCACCAGCCCGGCGAAGTAAACCTACTGCCCTAGTTCTCAAACCCACAATTTCAAGGAGAGATCAATGCAAGCCAAGTCTGTCGCGGGCAAGGCCGCCCTGAACATTGCGGTCTCCGTATCACTGCTGATGGTTGGAATCGGTGGAGGCGCCGCCCTCGGGCTCGTCAAAGGCCCCACCGCCGCCTCTGCTTCGGTTGCCACTGCCGCCCCCGTCGTCGTCGCCCAAGCCCCCGCCGATGACTTCGTAGCAGCCGGCCTCACCGTGCAGGAGGCCCCTCCCGCCGCAGAAGCCCGCAAGACAACCGTCCGCAAGGTGGTAACCCAGGCAGCTCCCAAGGCGGCCGCTGGTCAGTCGGGTGGAGGAGGCCAGCTTTCGGTCAACGTGCCCGGAACCGCCGGGGCGGTCGCCGTGTCCAACGCCAACTGTGGCGCCAAGCTGGACGACGCAAAGATCAACTGGCTGCTGAACCTCGTAGCCAAGGCCAAGGCCGCCAACCCCGACCAGGCAGCGACTGCCGACCGGGTTGCAGGCCAGCTTCGTTCGGCGATCGGCAAGAACATGTGTGCCGAGGAAGCTCAGGTCCACATCTCCAACATGTGCGCCGATTCTGGCACCAAGGAGTTCATGGCGCTCATGGTCAAGGAGCTTCCGTTCTTCATCCGGCCTATGGTCGGAGACCCGTGCAAGCACGACCTCGTGGCGGCTGCCAACAAGTGGCTTCCCTCTAGCTAGCGCCTCACCCCGGCACCTATCAGGCGGAAAGTTACCCGGCGGAGCCCCGCAACTGCGCTCCGTCGGGTAATCTAGCGTGTCTCGCGACTTGCCCCCTGCGTCCGAAATCTTCAGGCCGGGTAAGTTGGCCGGCCGGTGGGTTCCGCGTCTTCTTCGATCAGTTCCCCCAATTTCGCCGGCTGCCACGACGGGACCTGAGACTGGAGGACAGATCTAATGGCACGCTCAAACATTTCAGGATTTCCGAGGATCGGTCCCCGCCGTGAGCTCAAGTTCGCAACCGAAGGCTACTGGAAGGGCAAGACCTCGGCCGAGGAGCTGAACCAGGTGGCTTCCGACCTGCGCAGCGCCAACTGGAAGCTGATGAAGGACGCCGGTGTGGACCTCGTACCGTCGGGCGACTTCTCCTTCTACGACCAGATGCTGGATGCCGTCACCATGGTGGGCGCCGTTCCGGCCCGCTACGGCCACACCGGCGGTAACGTCGACCTGGACACCTACTTCGCCATGGCCCGGGGCCGCCAGACGGCCGGCCAGGACGTGGTCGCCATGGAGATGACCAAGTGGTTCAACACCAACTACCACTACATCGTCCCGGAGCTGGCCCCCGACACCGAGTTCTCCTACTGCAACGACAAGCCGGTTGCCCACTACCTGGAGGCAAAGAGCCAGGGCATTAACACCGTTCCCGTGCTGGTCGGCCCCGTGACCTTCCTGCTTCTCAGCAAGCCGGCCCCGGATGTCGCCGACGACTTCGACCCCCTGTCCCTACTCGACAAGATCTTGCCGGTGTACGAGCAGGTTCTGGCCCAGCTGGGCGCCGAGGGCGCCGAGTGGGTGCAGCTGGACGAGCCCGCCTTTGTGCAGGACCGTCAGGCTGCCGACCTGGACGCGCTGAAGGTCGCCTACGACCGCCTCTCCCAGGTCGCCGGAAGGCCCAAGATACTGGTCAAGACCTACTTCGACCACGTCGGAGAGGCCTACCCGGTACTTCGTGACCTTCCGGTCGAGGGCATCGGGCTGGACTTCGTCGCCGGGGCGGAGAACGCCAGGCTGATCGCCGAGCAGGGCTGGTCCGAGGGCAAGACCCTGTTTGCCGGAGTCGTGAACGGCCGCAACATCTGGATCAACGACTTTGCCAAGACGCTCGAGCTGCTGGAGAGCCTGAAGGGTGCGGCTTCGGAGATAGTCGTCTCCACCTCGTCGTCACTGCAGCACGTTCCGGTCGACCTGACGCTGGAGAAGGACCTGGACCCCGAGATCGCGTCCTGGCTGGCCTTTGCCGTCCAGAAGGTCGACGAGCTGGTGACCCTCACCAAGGGCTTCACCGATGGGCCGGAGTCGGTCTCAGAAGCCCTAGAGGCCAACAAGGCCACTCTCGAGGGCCGTCGATCCTCCTCCCGCTCCATCAACCCCGGCGTTCGCAACCGCCTGGAGGGCCTCAGCGAGAAGGACTACTCCCGTTCGGCCAGCTACGCCGACCGTTCGGTGGTCCAGCAGGCCGAGCTCAACCTTCCGCTGTTCCCCACCACGACCATCGGCTCGTACCCGCAGACCGACGAGATCCGCCGGGCTCGTGCCCAGCTGAGGTCGGGCGCCATCACCCCCGAGCAGTACAAGGAGGAGATGAAGCAGGAGGTCGAGCGGGTCATCCGGTTCCAGGAGAGCGTCGACATCGACGTCCTGGTCCACGGCGAGCCCGAGCGAAACGACATGGTCCAGTACTTCGCCGAGCAGATGGACGGCTATCTGTTCACCACCAACGGGTGGGTCCAGTCCTACGGCAGCCGGTGCGTGCGCCCGCCGATCATCTACGGAGACGTCCACCGCCCCTACCCCATGACCATCGAGTGGGCCAAGTACGCCCAGTCGCTGACCGACCGCCCGGTGAAGGGCATGCTCACCGGCCCGGTGACGATGCTGGTCTGGTCCTTCGTCCGTGACGACCAGCCCTGGTCCGACACCTGCACCCAGCTGGCCCTGGCCATCCGGGACGAGGTCAACGACCTGGAGGCGGCGGGCTTCCGGGTCATCCAGGTCGACGAGGCCGCGCTTCGTGAGGGCATGCCCCTCCGCAAGGAACGGGCCAAGGACTACCTCGACTGGGCGGTTCGCTGCTTCCGCCTGACCACCTCGGGCGTCGCCGACAAGACCAACATCCAGATGCATATGTGCTACTCGGAGTTCGGCGACATCATGCAGGCCATCGACAACCTCGATGCCGACGTCGCGCTGATCGAGGCGGCTCGCTCCAACATGGAGCTGCTCGGCGACTTCGTGAACGCCGGCTACGTGCGGGCGGTTGGCCCGGGCGTCTACGACATTCACTCGCCCCGGGTCCCCTCGGTCGACGAGATGACCGAGAAGCTGAGGGTGGCCGCCAGCATGCTTGACCGCCGGTGGATCTGGGTAAACCCGGACTGCGGTCTCAAGACCCGCGGTTGGGCCGAGACTGAGCCCAGTCTTCGGAACATGGTCGAGGCGGCTGCCCAGCTTCGCAAGGAGTTTGCAGCGCTGGAAGGCTCGTCGGCCTGAATTTTTCCCCGTTCGCGGGGAGAAGGGGCTAATGTAGCCAGATGAACGACCTGGGCGGGAGGCGCCTCTATCTTCTGATCGCCGGGGTGCTGGTGGCGGTGTCCGCCCCCCTCCTTCTTGTTGTCTTCGCCCTGAATGACAACGCGCCCGAGCCCACCCAAGCCGGTTCACCCACCCGCGAGGTAGCCGGCTCCCTGCTTGCGATGGCTACCGACACCGCTTCGACGACCCTGG